>JAYVBB010000075.1:0-2082 GCA_043750715.1 Pseudomonadota bacterium
GCATCGAGCAGTTCATCGCTACGGCGACCTGGCCCAAAGACGTCGCCGCCGTGACGCGGAATGCCGTCGCCCTCATCAACGACTCGCAAACGGCGGAAGCGAAGACGGTGACGCTCAGCCGCTCCATCCGTAGCGCCGATCAGGCCGCGATCAAAAAAGCAGCCAGCGCCATCGGCGACATGGCCGAGTACGACTACCGCCTCGCTTATGCCAAAGGCAAAGCGGCGGAAGCCACTGGCGACTACAACGGCGCCGCCGTGGCCTTCGGCTCGGCGCGCGGCATGAACAAAATGTTCCGTCCGTCGGCAGCCAGCCTCGGCGAGACGCTGCTCGTCACGGGCAAGATCGACGAAGCGCTCGACGTCTTCAAGTCGCTCGAGAAGACCAATCCCTACGACGTCGAGCGGAAGGCCAACCTGGCCGCCGCTTACGTCGAAAAGGGCGACTTCGCCATGGCCCAGCGCTATGTCGACGCCGCCGTCAAGCTCGCTCCGAACAACTCCAAGGTCCTCGAAGCCAAAGCTCAGGTGCTCCTTTGCACCGGCAAGGTCGGCGACGCCTTCAAGCTGATGGACGACATGTCGGAGGTCGGGCCCTTCTTCGCCGCCAAGCTCAACGAGCTCGGCATCCAGCTCAGCCAGGCCGGCAAAGGCAAGAGCGCGCTGGCTCTTTATCAGAAAGCCCACAAAATCGTGCGACCCGAGCTCAAATACAAGATCAGCCTCAACGCAGCGTTGGCTTGCCGCCGTCTCAAAGCCTGGGACATGGCGCTGAAGTACGTGTCGCGCTGCGAAAAGGAGTTCGGCAGCGTCTTCCCCAAGCTCGTGAAGATCCGTGAGTCGATCACCCAAGCCAAGGCGGAAGAAGCCAAGGCGGGCGGTCCGACCGACGGGTCTGAAGGCGGCGGAATGGAGGAGGCCAGCTGATGGAAGTCGCCACCACCATTACGCAGCATACGATCGTCCTCGTCGTCGAGAAGCGTGAACGCGGCATCGGCATGCAGGCGCTGCTGACCCAGTCGGGCTTCAAGGTCGTCATGGCGCTCTCGCTCTACGACGCGCTGAAGTACATCGCCCAGGAGATGCCGCACCTCGTCATCACCGAGTCGATCCTGGCCGACGGCTCCGCCGGCAACCTCTACGACCGCTTGCAGCAGCACGAAATGCTGAAAAAGACGCCGATCCTTGCCGTCGTCCTGAAAAAGACGAAGGAAGAGCTGGCTCCGCTCGCTTCGCGCAAATTCGCCGGATTCTTCCTCGGCGCCTTCGAGCCCAGGTCCTTCCACGCGAAAGTCGTGGAAGTGATGAACGCCCACTCCTCGGTTTCGCCTTACTTCGCCTCCGCCGAGCAGCTCGTCGCGCGTTCCGGCACGGAAGTCGATCCGGCGGCGAGCCTGCTCTGCGTGCCGACCAGCCAGGACCTCGGACCGGCCGTCCTGCGTATGGCGACGAACCTGCGCGAAGGCGAAGAGATCTTCAACATGTTCCCGATCAACCGCATCGTCGGGACCGGCCGGAAATGGGTGCTGGGCCTGCCCGAAATCAAAATCGGCGGCGACCCCGTGGCCAAAGCCGACAAGATGTACAAAGTGATCTTCTACGAGCCGAGCGAGCAGCGCTACGAAGGCTTCCGCGAGATCATGAAGGGCTACCAGATCGACCTGATCCACGCCAAGTCGCTGAACATGGCGGCTTCGATGGTGAAGCGCGACTTCGAGTCGATCTCATGCGTCTACCTCCACGAGCTGATGAACGACGCTTCGGGCATCGAATGGAAGAACGCCTACGGCAAACTCCCGCCCAACAAACGCCCGCCTCTGATCGTGGGCACGACGTCGATGAACGCGCGCTCGCAGGGGCCGGTCCGTTACATCAAACGGCCGTTCGGCATGGGCCTCTTCGTCGAGATGCTGCAATCGACTTTCGAGAAGAGCTCCGACGTCGCGCTGGCCGCAGGCAAAAACTCGGCGACGGCTATCGCCGGCGTTCCCGTCCGCTATCAGGCTCCCGCCACCCTGGTCGGCGTCGACGAGACGGGCGGCATCATCCAAGTGCGCTTCCCGATCCTCAAAGGCAGCCGCCT
>JAYVBB010000076.1:0-12673 GCA_043750715.1 Pseudomonadota bacterium
GGTGATCTTACGGAGGTTTTCCGGAGCTTATAAAAGGGACGAATCCGTTACATTTGAGTACAAATGTTAGAGGACGGACGTGGCACTCGTGGAAAACCAGCCTCAAAAGCAGCCCCTCACCCGGCATCCGACGCCCCAGTCGCGATTCGTATGGTTCCAGTTCGCCGTCGCATTGGTCCTCTATCTTCTGCTGAGCTGGATCAGTTTGGAAATTCAGGCCGACTGGCAGATGACGACGCAGATCTGGCCCGCCGCGGGTCTGGCGTTGGCCCTCGTCCTCTTATGGGGACCGCGCGTGGCTCCCGCGTTTTTTTTCGGCACTCTATGCGTGCACGCTCTCAACGGCGATCCTCTGTTACCGTTTATAGGCGCCGCGATCGGAAACGCCGTCGAACCGCTGGTCGGCGCCTATTTTTGCCTTTGCATGGGCGACTTCCGGCTTCAGCTCGACCGGCTCGAAGACATCATGCGCGTCGTCATCGGCGCAGCCTTGCTGAGCACGGCGGTCGGAACCTTGATCGGGGTTCCCATGATCTATTGGACCGGCTATCACGACGTCGACCTCACCTACTGGATCAAGTATTGGGCGGGCGACTCCGTCGGCGTCCTGAGCCTGGCGCCGGCCGTGCTCGTTTTCTGCACGAAAACCAGCACGAAAAGGTTCTCACCCCTGACCCTTTCCAAGCGCGAGGTGCTGCTCTTCACCGTCGCGACGATCTGCATCGGGCTGATGCACTACTACGGTCGGCAGCGGTTGGGGCTCCTGTTCATCGATTTCGCGCTCGTGATTTGGGCGGCCATGCGTCTCGGACAGCAGGGAGCGACGCTGACCTCGCTAGCCATCGGGATGATCACCACACTGGAAGCCGCACAGGGGCTCGGCCGCTTTGGACCCATGACTTCGCACCTGGCCTCGGACTTCGAGCTGCTCCTCTACATCGCGACGCTCCAAGCCACCGCGCTCGCCGTCGCGAGCGTCGTCATGCAAAGGGAAAGGGAGCGCACCTCCGCTTCAGACGCCAAGAACTTCGCGGAAATGGCGAACGAGGCAAAGACGTCCTTCCTGCTGAACATCAACCACGAGATTCGCACGCCGCTGAGCGTCATCGTCGGCTTCGCAGAAGCGCTGACGGGAAACCCCAACCTGTCGGCGAAAGACCGGAACATTCTCGCCGACGGCATCCGGCGGAATAGCAGCCGCGTCGCCACGCTCGTCAACTACATCCTCGAGGTGGCCAAAGCCGACTCGGAATCCGACCTCACCGACACGACGCACCGGGCGACGACGACCGTGAAACAGGTGATCGACGACATTTCCAACATCGCCATGGAACAAAACATGGGCCGGAGCCTCGACCTGCGCATCGACTCGGTAGGCCTCGACGTCGGGGCGCCCTTCGTGACGGACCCGACGCGCCTGCGGGAAATCCTGGGCATCGTCCTGGACAATGCCTTCAAGTTCACCGCGAAGGGCAAGGTCGCGGTCCACCTCTCGAAAGCCGCCGACTCCAACGGAGACGTGCGCCTCCTGGCGATCGACGTCGAGGACTCGGGCATCGGCATTTCGGAGAGAGACAAAGGCACTCTGTTCCGACCCTTCGCCCAGGTCGATTCTTCGACGACTCGGCAGTTCGGCGGCGCCGGTTTGGGCCTAGTCATGTCGCGACGGCTCGCGCACTCGCTCGGCGGTGACGTGAATCTGCTGGAGTCTCACGAAGGCCACGGCAGCAGGTTCCGGATCACCGTCGACGCCCCGGCGCCGGCTTAAGCGCCGCGGCCCCGGCGGCGGGCGTTGAGCGCGGCCAAAGCCGCTCTGGGTCCGAGCTTGAGGTACCAGAGGCCAAAGCCCGCGAAGACGAGGGTCAGAACGGCGAGGTTGGTCGTCAGCACGAGCCCGGAGGCCAGCCAGGTCGTGAGTCCCGCGAGCCCAGGGACACCAAGCATCCCGGCCCGAATCGCCGTCATGATCCCCCCGGCGGCTAGACCGGCAAACACGAGCGTTGCGAGCGAGCGGAGCAGCCGCCCGCGCTCGACGGTCACGCCGTGGCCGCGCATGCCGAAAATCAGGAGAAGAACGCTCAGGCCTTGTGTCACCGAGTAGCCGAGCGCCAGCCCCACGTGACCGTAGCGGTCGACGAAGAAATAGTTGACGCAGAAATTGGTCGCAATGCTGAACAGCGAGACGCGGAGGGCGTAGGGCGTTCTCTCCATCGCATAGTAAAAGGACGTCATGACTTTCGAAAGGCCGTAGCTGATCAGCGCGAAGGCGTAGGCGTTCAAGGCGTTGGCCGTCTGCACGGAGTCGCCGAGCTGGAACTTGCCGCTTTCGAGCAGGCAGCGGACGATTTCGAGGTTGTTCACCAGATAGAAGACGAAGCAAGGCACCATCAGCCAAAGCACCAGCTCGACGGCGTTCTGCATTTCGCGGGAGCTTTGGGCGTTCATCTTCCCATCCGCCTTGGCCATCGAGCGGGCCAGCGCCGGCAGCACGGCGACACCGATCGCGACGCCGAAGATGCCGATCGGAAAGTGCAGGAGCCGGAAGGCGGAGTTCAACCACACCACCGCACCTTCGCCGACGCTGGTAGCGAAGCCCGTGTTCACGATGACGTTGATTTGCCCGGCGCTCGCTGCCAAAACCATCGGCCCCATGAGCGTCAGGACTTTCTTGACGTCCGGCGACCAGGGCGCCGTGCCGTTCCATTCCCGCAGCGCCTGCCGGAGCTCCGGCACTACGCCCTGGAGCTGCATCAGGAGCTGCGCCAGGCCGCCGATAGTCACGGCAATGGTGAATCCGGTGATCATCGGGTCGGCGATCGCCTGGTCGACCCACGGCGGGGCTTTCGTCGCGAACCAGCTGGCGAACCAGAGCGCTCCGATGATGTTCACGATGTTGAACGCGATCGGCGAGATCGCGGTGACGAAGAAGCGCCCGCTCTGATGCAGGACCCCCATCATGACGGCGCCGATGATCATGAAATAGAGGAACGGAAACAGGATCCGGGTCAGGCCCGTCGCCGTGTGAATCATCAGGGCGTTGTCGGCGCGCTCTGTCGTCATGAGCCGGACGATTTCCGGCGCGAAAGTGATCCCCAGGCCGCAGACGACGACGGCAACGAGCGTCATCAGAATCGACATGTCGAAGAGCAGGCGGCGCGAGCGTTCCCGCTGCGGGCCGAAGAGCTCGCTATAGACTTTCGTGAAGGAACTTCCGAGGGCTCCCTCCGCCAGCATCTCGCGCAGCAGGTTCGGGATCCGGTAGGCGACGATGAAGCCTTCGGCGATCATGCTCGAACCGAAGACGGCGAGGAACACGCGGTCGCGGATCAGGCCCGAGACGCGGCTGATCAGGGTCCCGGTCGCGAACAGAAAGCTGGACTTGGCTACCGACAAAAGGGCTCCGGTGTTAGCCGCCGAGAACTTGCAGGAGGGTCCGCCGGCAAAGCTGCGCCTGCTCGCCGGTGATGGGCGTGCCGTCCCCGCCGGCAGGGACGAACCGCACGTCGCGCACGAGTTGCGCCACCGATTGCTGGTTGCAGGTCTTGCCGAGCAGCAGGGCCTTCGCCTCGTCGGCCAACGTCACGGAGACGTCGAGGTAGCAAGGTGGCAAGCGGTCCTTGCCTTCGCACCAGCCGCCGACGTTGCGCTTCGGACGATCGAGGAGGTCTTCGTTCTTTTCGCGGAAACGCGCGATGTCGAGAGCCGTCGGCATACGGTCGAATTTTTCGCTGCGCTCGGGATACGGCGAGACGGCGTAAAGCCCCGACTCGGAGAGGCTCTTGCCGAAGCTGTCGATCGTGAAGCCGCCTTCTTTCTCGAGCAGCGACACGCCGAGCTGATCGGACGGCGTCGGGTCAGGATCGCCGGTCACACACGCCGAAGCCAGGCCGGCGAGGATGAGAGAAAGCGCTAAGGCATGAAGTTTCATGCCCTCATACTATCAGAAGATCTTCCGGACGCCGAGACGGGCCGCGACCGTGTTCAGGTCGTAGTTGCGGGTCGGACGGGTCGAGTCCTGGACGCTCAGGCCGTAACCGAGTTCGTTGTACTCGTTCACGTCCTCGATCTGGACGTGCGCCGTTTCCTGCTCGAGACCGAGGTCCAGCCAGACGCCTTCGCGGAGAGTATAAGAATACTGGGCGGACGCTTCGAGCAGCGAGGCTTTGCTCTTCTTGAACTCTCTGCCGCCGAACATGCCGTCTTCGCTGTAGCCAAAGCGCGTGATCGGAGCAACGGCGAGCGAACCTTCGAAAGCGTGGGCTTGACCGGTCAGACCCGCCGTCAGGCCGACCATCAGGGATTCGATGTAGTGGGAGCTGGAGACGTTGTTGAACGACGAGCGGCGGAGGCCCGCTTTGAGGCCGGTCGAGCCGAGCATGTCGCCCAGCGCGAAGCGGTAACTCAGCGCCGACTGGAAGTTCAGGCGCGTGTACGACGCAGCTTGCGTCGCGGCAGGGCCGCCGGACGACTTGATTTGCATGGCGTCGAAGTCGATCAATTGCCAGAGCCAGCGGCCGCGTTGGCTTTCTTTGCCGAGGCCGGCTTCGAGCAGGAGACCCGAGTGGCCGATGTTTTCTTCCTGGACTGCCGTGCCGTCGCCGCGCATCTCGTACGTTTCGTTGTAGGGCACCTGGATGTCTTGGAACGCGCCGACGCCCGTGCCGCCGTGAACGGTCACTGCGTATGCGGACTGACAGGCGAAAACGGTCAAAGATGCCAGGGAAAAGCGCGAAAGGACGATTTGCAAAGGCCTACTCCAGAAGAACGACAGCATTAGTATCACAACAGCAGCAGCAACAAGGGCCAGAAGGCGTGGAGCCTCCCGCTGCCCTTAGAGCAAGGGCCATTCCACGTTGCGGGAAGGAAAATATCCGTAAATATGGATAGTTAGCGGAATCGGGGTGTATGCTCCCGGGTCCGGTGTCAAAGATTGAGTCAGAAGCTCCGCGAGTCGCGGGTCGGCTCGGTGCCGGCGACGAAGGGCACGGAGCGCGTTCCCTGGCGGGCGAACGAGATGTTTTCGGGGGTCTGGACGGGCTTGGCGTTCTTGAGGAAGCGCTTCGGCGCGGCGCGCATGAAGTCGGCCCAGGCTTCTTCCGCGATGTCCTGGGCGCGCTTCTCAGTGTCGGCGAGGCGGACGTCGCCCGTTTCGGCGCCGATCCACAGGGCCGACGCCAGATTCGGCGTCAGGCCGACGAACCAGGCGTCATGGAAGTCGTCGGTCGCGGCCGACATACCGCCGGCGTGCGGCGCCGCGCCCTTGGCCTGATCGGCGTGACCAAGTGCGATCGTGTCCTGAAGCAGCTGATTCATGATGAAAGCGTTTTCCGGCGAAAGCACTGAGGCTCCAGCGGTCGCTTCGGGATGCGCCTTGTAGAGCACTTTGCCGTTCAGATCCTCGACGCGTTCGACCATGTAGGGACTGATCACGCGGCCGCCGTTGGCGAACGACGCGTAGGCGACGGCGACCTGGGCCGGCGAGGCCTCTCCGTAACCTAGAGCGATCGTGAGATCGTCCCGGTCGAAGGAAAGGCCGAGTTTCCGGGCGTGCTCGAGCACCGAACCGTTGCCGAGCGCCGTGTAGAGCGGCGTCGTTTCCATCGTCAGGCCTCTGAGGACGGCGTCGTAAAGCGTCGGCGTCGGCGCATCGTCGTCCTGGCGTCGGCCGCTCATCGGGTCGTCTCCGACGTGGCTCATGGCCGTGAAGCCGCGCTCGAGCGCCAAGCCGACGTAGAGCGGCAGGAAGAGTCCGCCGAGGCGGCGCTTGGTGGCCGCCGCGCGGTTGAACTGCGTCTCGGAGAATCGCCCACCGCCTTGCATCACGCGCACGGCGCCGTTGTCCGGATCGATGCCGTAAAGTGCGGCTTCGATCCGAGCGCGACGCTTGAAGCCGGACTGCGCTTCCTTTTTCGCCTTCGCGATGGCCAGCGCCAGACGCGTGTCGGCGGCTTTTTGCAGGCCGGCGTCGAGCGTCGTGTAGACGCGCAGCCCTCCCTGCGGCAGACGGTCGAACTCGAACTTCTTGGCGAGCTCGCGCTGCACTTCGGCGACGAAGTAAGGTGCGTCGCTCGAAAAATCCTCGGCGTTGGGGGCGACGTGAATCACGGATTTGGCCCACGCCTCGGCGTCGCCTTTTTGCAGGAAGCCGTCCTCTTCCATGCGTTTCAGCACGACGAACTGGCGGCGGCTCGCCAGCTCCGGATGACGATTCGGCGCGTAACCGCTCGGGCTCTTGGGGAGGCCCGCAAGCAGCGCCGCCTCGCCAATGCTGAGATCGGTCGCGTTCTTCCGGAAGTAGTTTCGTGAAGCCGCCTCGATGCCGTAGCTCCGGTTGCCGAGATAGATCTTGTTCAGATAGAGCTCGAGGATTTCGTCCTTGGTGAGTTTCTTCTCGATGGCGATCGCGAGCACGGCTTCCTTGACCTTCCGGTCCCAGGTTCTTTCCGAACTCAGAAAGTAAAGGCGGGCGAGCTGCTGGGTGATCGTGCTCGCTCCCTGGCGGATGCCGCCGCCGCGCAGGTTCGCCCAGAACGACCGCACGATGGCTTTGGGGCTCACCCCCGCATGCTGCCGAAAGTCCTTATCCTCGGCGGAGAGGAAGGCCTGGACGACGTGCTCGGGCAGATCCTTCAGCTTCGCGAAATAGCGGCGTTCGCTCGCGAACTCCCCGATCTTGGTGCCCGAACGGTCGAAGACTTCGCTCGACAGCGGCAACTGGTCGTCCTTGATGGCCTGGACGGCATCCAGCTGACTTTTCAGCTCGGAGACGCTGCCCACGATGAACGACGTCCCGGCGACGGCTAGCGACACCGCCACGAAGAGGCAGAGGCCCAATAGGGTCTGGAGGATTTTTTGGAAGGGCATAGTGGTATTATAGATCACCGGGCCGAGGCGAAAAGACGGCAACATTTGCCCAGCCGGAAAGGACACCGCTTGTACGAGGAATTTGTCGGAAAACGTCGGCTGACGCCCGCGAGCTTCCTGCTCGGGCCGTTGGCGATTTTTCCGGCGTCCATTCTCGGCGGGTCGCTGCTGCTCATTGCCTGCATTCTGCTGACGGCGCTGACGCAGTACGGCGGCGCACTACTTTGGCTTTCCGTGCCGCTCCTCGACCAGTTCTTCCAAAAGATGGCGGACATCGGCGGACGGCTGCCGGCGCTGATCTTTTCCTTCTTGGCCTTCCTCGGGCTCTACGTCGCGTTCACGTTCCTCGCCGTCCCCGAGCTCGCGGCGTTCGCCGGCCGGGTGCCGCTCCCGTGTGAGCGGTCGAGCGACATGTTCTTGCAGCCAGCCACGCGCTGGACGTGCTTTCTCTCGCGACGCTACGTCGCGCCCGAGCTGAAGACGAAGCTGACGGCGCTCGCGACGGCGATGGACAAGCAGTTCCCGGGCCACATCACCTACTACCTCGACTCCGGGTTTCCGTTCGCGAAGGTGCCGATGCTGCCCCACAGGACGCACCGCAAAGGCCGCCAGGTCGATTTGAGCTTCGCCTACACGGTCGAGATCAACAGCCAGAAGCTCCCGACGGAGCCGCCCTCGCCGTTCGGCTATTGGGCGTTCGAGCAGCCGGGTCCTGACGACGAGCAGCCATGCGCGAACAAGCAGTCGCTCTGGCGCTGGAACCTGCCGGGCATGGCGCTTTTTCTCTACGAAGCAAAACTGGACGAGGCCCGAACCAAGACTCTGATCGAATGGCTGGTGAACGACACCGAGTCACCGATCGTAAAGAGAGTCTTGCTCGAGCCTCATCTCAGAACCCGGCTCGGACTCACGTCCGAGAAGGTTCGCTTTCAGGGCTGCAAAGCGGCACGTCATGACGATCACGTGCATGTGGAGATTTAATTGAAGCCGTAGTTGTAGACGGCGGTCTCGCCCGAGCGGTCGATGACGGCGAAGAACGCCGTGTCGCCGAGCTCCGGGATCTCGACTTCGAGGATCCAGTTGGCTTCGATTGCTTCGCCGCCTTCCGTCTCTTCGCCGAGCGACATCAGGCGGATCGTCGCGCCGTCGCGGTCGAGCGCGTCACGAACGAGGCGCATCGCGGCTTCGGTGTCCTTGGTGCCGAGGATGCCCTTGGCAGTGGCGACCGCGCTCTGCGGGTCGCGGCCATCGGTCATGATCGATTCGATGCCGGCCTGGAGGGCGGCGAGGAGCTCGACCTTGTTGGCGAGCTCGGCTTGGCCGCAGATGTCTTCCACTTGGAGGACGATGCGGGTCTCGGCTAGGCCGAGTTCGTTGCGGACCAGCTTGCGGCCTTCGCGGGCCAGGGCGCCGCACTCTTTGGCGCCTTCGACCTGGCCGACCTTGACGAGGGCGGCGGCGGGTTGCTTGGACAGGGTTGCGGATTGGCCACGGATCGACCAGATGCACAGGGCGTCGATGGCGGCGAGCATGATGAGAGCTTTCATCGGTGACTCCTTATGTATTGGGAATCTTCTGCAATTTTTATAATTCGCTTTGTTAGAAAGACGGTTATATGCATGTTGTAATAGAATGTCAACCTATTATAATAGAATTATAAAATTATTGGAGAAATTCATAGAATGATGCCATGGACTCCCAGCGGCTCTCCTCCGGCACGCCTGGGAGTGACGGGACCGTTGGCACGGGAGCCGCGGGGCCGGAGGGCAACGGACCGTCATTCCAAGGGGCGCGACAGCGACCCGCTGGGAATCTAGAGGCAGGGCTAGCCCTTATCCACGGACTTCTTGAAGTCAGCCAGCAGCTTCCGGAAGTTCTCCGAGCGGGCCTTGATCTCGTCGGCCGTCATCGTCTTGAAGTAGAGATTCTTGTCGCTGGTCGGGTCCTTCGTCTTCGCGACGGCGACCTCATCCAAAGCTTTGATCGCATATTCGAGGGCTTCCACTCTCAGGTCGGCGAACTCGGGGTATTCGTCGGCCAGCTGAATGGCGCGATAAGCGCAGGCGTGATAAATATCTTGCTTGCAGTAAAATCGAACGATGAACGCGATGCTTTCAGCTACCCGACGCTTGCCTTGACTCACCAGCTCCTTGGCCTTCTTGGCGTAGGCGCTGTCCGGTGTCCTCTCTATCAGCTTCTCCCACTCCCTGATCGCCTTGATCGTGTAATCCTGCTCCCTATCGATGTCTTCCGGCGAATCCTGCCAGTACGACTCACCGACGCGGAAAGCCGCGTAATCCACCTGAGGGTGTTTAGGATGCAATTTGACGAACTGCTCGTAGGCCAGCGCGGCTTCCGTATAATGCTCCAGCTCGAAGTGGCTGTTCGCGATCAAAAGCTCCGCTTCGGCCGCATATTTGCTATAAGGAAAGCGGGATTTGAATTCCCCGAGCCGGGTCAAAGCGATCTCGTAGTTCTCGTCGTCGTAGGGTTCCTTCGCTATGCCGAAAGACTTGGCCGGGTCATTGGGGTCGAACTCCTTTTCGGAGCAACTCCAAAAACCAACCCCGAGTACAAGGATTACGCATGCTTTCAGTAGCAGGTTCGGCAGTCTCAAAGGGGCTCTTTGCTTCAAAAAGTTCCTCTATTGCCGATAACATAAAGGACCACCTCCGCCTAGACAAGGGGAACCGCGTCAGCGGGTGTCCCCAGTCTATTCGCAACTAAGGACTTTGGCCCTTGGCCGAGCACGCTTCACCATCGCCGCCGCCGCAGCTGAACGATCTCAGCGCTTGGAGATCGTTCCAGCGCTATCGCAATCATCTGATTGGTGGCGCTGTGCTGCTGTCTCTCATAATTCATTTCGTCTCCTTCGAAGGACTGGGCGGCCGCAACTCCCGCGTCTTCAACCTGAACCAGACGAAGCAGCCGCCGGTCAAAGTCCGGATCGTCGAGGTGCCGCGGAAGGTCGACAAGAAGCAAGATGAGCTGACCGACCCCGATATCCCGAAGATCCTCGAAACGCCGCAGACCAAAACCGAGAAGCCGACGGAAGCCGACTACGTCGGCACCGTCGACCACATCGCGAAGAAGGAGATGCGGATCGCCGACGAGGTGAAGCGCGAGCGCGCCAAGGACGCCGGCCAGAAGGGCAACCCCGACGTGAAGACGGACGCCAAGCAGGCGACCAGCGCGATCAACCAGCCGAAGCCCCAGAAGATCACCGCGCAGAACGACTCCCAGATCAAGAGCAAGACCGGCAAGCTGTCCATGGACGCCTTCCAGCCCAAGCCCCGCAATGATTATGAGGCGCTTCTCCCGACCAGCATCAACGACCTCCCGGGCCAGCTCGACGCGGGCTTCCAGGACTACGTCGACGACAAGATCCAGAATGGCGACCGGATCGACATCAACACGACCGAGTACCGCTACATTGGTTACTTCACCAACATGCGGAAAGCGATCGAGCTCGTCTGGAACTACCCCTTGGAAGCAGCCCGCAAAGGCCTCCAGGGTGAAGTCGGCTTGGAATTCGCCATTTTGAAAGATGGCAAGACGACCCACGTCCGCGTGATCAAGTCGTCCGGCTACGAAGTCCTCGACAAAGCGATCGTCGAAGCCATCAAATTGGCCTCGCCGTTCTCACCGCTGCCGGCCGGGTTCAAGAAGGAAAAGATCGTAGTCACGGGGTCTTTCCGTTACATTTTGAACGGTTACGGGTCACATTAAGAATCCTTGAAGCTGGCTCCCCGCGCGGGTTAGGCTTAAAGGCTGAGCTCGTTCACAACGGTAAGGGTAAGTGGTGGGATTACTATTCCGCGTATTGGTGATTGCCTGGGCATTGGCTCTGAGCGCCTGCGCCTCGACCGATACGGGTAAAACCAGCTCCACGACCGACCTCGGGGCCGAGGCGTTGCCTCCCGCCGTGACAACCCAGCCGTCGCCGGAAGGCGCCCTGGAGGTCCCGGAGCCGCTTGACGAGACCGTCGCCGAGGCCGAAGCCCTGGCGGAAGCCGAGCCGGACGACGAAGGCGAAGACGAGGAGCCCGAGCTCAAGCCGGAAGACTTCGAGGAAGGGTTCTGCCTCGACGACATCTACGCCACCTACCTGACCCAGCAGTTCGCCAAGGGCCACCCGAAGGCGAAGACCGCCGCCCAGCCGTCGAACAAGCGCCGCCGCGGCAACGTCGTCTCGGAGGCCCAGCGCCAACGCTTCCTCGCACTCTCCCATGCCCGGGAAGTAATGAACGGTAAGACGACCCCCTACTTCGGGGCGATCCCGATCGTGGTGAACGACAAGGTCGACTTCTGGGTTCAATACTATAAGACCGCCGGCCGTCGGCAGTTCATGCAATGGCTGGTGCGGGGCGAGGCGACGAAGAAGATGGTGCAGCCCGTCCTGAAAGAGGCCGGCGTCCCAATCGAGTTCTTCTACCTCGCGATGATCGAATCCGGATTCAGCAACAGCGCCTACAGCCGCGCCCGCGCCACCGGTACCTGGCAGTTCATGAAGGGCACTGCCCAGCTCTACGGCCTGAAGATCAACCACTGGGTGGACGAACGCCGGGACCCGGTCAAGTCGACGATCGCGGCGGCGACCTACCTCAAGGACCTCTACGCCGAGCTCGGCGACTGGCATCTGGCGATGGCGGCCTACAACGCCGGACCGGGCAAGCTCCGCAAGGCGGCCCGCCTCAGCAAGACGCGCGACTTCTGGAAGATCGTCGAGACGAAGAACCTCGCGAAGGAAACCAAGCAATACGTCCCGAAAGTCCTCGCGGCGATCCTGCTCGCGGCCGACGCCAAGGGCCACGGCTTCGAGTTCACCGCGGTCGAGAGCGAAGCGGAAACGCTCCCGGAAACGGAAGTCGTGGTGAAGCGGCCGGTGCAGCTCGATGAGCTGGCGAGGAAGCTCAACCTGCCGCTGACAACGCTCATGCACTGGAACCCCGAGCTGATCCGGAACATCACGCCGCCGGGCAAGTCGGGCTACTCGCTGCGCCTGGCGTCGTCTTACGCCAACGCCTTCCCTAAGATCGAGCAGGACTTGGCGTTCATCGAAGTGACCGACATCCAGATGCACACCGTCCGCAAAGGCGACACGCTGTCGCGGATCGCCAAGCACTACAACGTGCCGTTGAAGCAGATCATGGCGGTCAACCCGGACCTGAAGGCTTCGCGCCTGAAGCCCGGCCACGCGATCGCGATTCCGATTCCCGGCGTGGTGACCAACAAGGGCCATGCTTCCGGGCAACTCGGCCCGGATCATCAGGTCCTCTAATTCGTCATTCCCAGTGGGGCGCAGCGACGCGCAGGGAACCCAGGCATGCAGCGTCTCTAGATTCCCAACGGCTCGCCGAAGGCTCGCCTGGGAATGACGTCAATGACGGTGATCATGATGATGGTGTTCATGATCGTGGCCGCCGCCATGGCGGTCGATCGCGAGGTGGAGCAGCGAGCCACCGACGAGAGCTTGGAAGAGCGCGTACCCGAAGTCGCCTTCGAGGGTGTGGAATAGGAAGTCGCCCGCGAAGAATCCGCCGACGGTGAAGGCCGCGTTAAGGATCAGCACGGCGATCGTCCACTTCGCTCCGGCCAGCGGCTTCAACGACCACCAGATGAACATGCCTTCGAAGAAGCGGTGCACCAGCACGAGATACGGCAGCGAGTGCAGATGGTGGCGCGCGAGCTCGTTCGGGTCGGCGTGCTCGACGAAGGCCGCGCCGTCGATCGACGCATGAAGAGCG
Source organism: Pseudomonadota bacterium (assembly GCA_043750715.1). Classification (GTDB taxonomy): domain Bacteria; phylum Bdellovibrionota_B; class Oligoflexia; order Oligoflexales; family CAIYRB01; genus CAIYRB01. The sequence goes on from JAYVBB010000076.1 coordinate 12,612, forward strand.
AGGCCCAGGATTCCGAGCAGCAGCGGCACCCAGTGGATCGTGTGCGCGAGCCTGTGCCAGAG
>JAYVBB010000077.1:0-3048 GCA_043750715.1 Pseudomonadota bacterium
CTGAAACGTCTTCTCGGACGAGTCCTGGAGGACGATGCTCAGCGACTGGCCGGACAGGAGCGCAATGCCGCTGTAGTCCGGCAGCGGCGCGGTCAGTTCGTACGTCCCGCTGATTTGCCTTCCCCAGATCTCCGTCTCGGTCGAAGGATCGATCAGGCTGATGCGCCCGGCCGACTTGCTGTAACCCGAAAAGCGCTTTTCCCGTTTGACGATCGAGCCCGTGAAGCCGACGAGCGTCAGGTAGGACTGATCCTGGAACGGGGTGGTCTGCTGGCCCGAGTCGCCCACGAGGGCGCTCTTCTCGCCGCAGGCGGAGAGCAAAGAGGCAAAGAGCATGAGGCGTATCACCATGACGTTCTCCTTCCGACTCCGCCGAAGAGGTAGCTCAAACCGAGGCCATAGTAGCCGCGGTCGGCGTTCAAATCGCCCAGTTCGTCGAATTTGTGCTTGCCGGCGATCCGGCCGCCATCCAGGGAGAGGCGCAGGCCGGCGCCGAGCTCGCCGCTGGCTGAAACTTTCGCGGCGAAGATCGTCGCCGAGCTCGCGAATTCGGCCTCGTTCGGGCCGTCGTCGAAGGTGATGCTCATCGTTTCGCGACCGAGGCCGAGCTCCGCAGACAGGTGCCACATCTGCCGAATCGAGTATTCGTAGCCGCCACCAAACGTCCAAGCCTGATAGAAGAGTTCGGAGTCGAGGCCGGAGCGGACGTCGCCTTGCTCGCCCTTTTGCCTCAGCCGGATGCTGCCTCCGGCGAACCAGTCGCGCCAATGATAGTAGCCGCTGGCCGCGCGATAGGACTTCGTCGGAGAGCCGCCGAGGCGTTCGAAGGCGGAGTCGAGCCAACGCTCGCTGCCGCCCGAAACTTTCAGCTCGACGGGGGGAGGAGCCAGCATTTCTTCCAGCGTCACGACCTCGCCCGTGTACGCCGCGACTTCGTAGGTCGCGAGCTTTCGCCCGGATTCCGGGGCGTAGAGGCTGACCCTGTTGGTGCCTGGCTCGAGAGGAAACGCCATCGGCAGCTTGCCCTTCGTCTGGCCTTCGACCTGCACCTCGAAGCCTGCGAGATCTTCATCGTACGCTTCCAGCACGGGCACGCCGGAGCGCTGGCGGGTGCCGCGCAGCGGCACGTCGGCGTCGCCGATCAGCCGCGCGTCGGCGGTCGGGCGCTGGCGGCCTTGGGTGTAAGCATAAGTTTTTTCTTTCGCGTAGTCGTGGGCCTCGAGCGCGGTCACGACGCCGTCGTGATTCCGGTCGTAGACCTTGAGGCCTTCGAGGAGAAAGTGCGTGTAGATGTCGCCGCCGAGCTTGTCGTCTTCCCGTGCCGCTTCGCCCTTGGCCGCGGCCGCGAGGATCAATGCGCCTTCCGAAACCTCGGCGAGCGGCGCCAGCCGGCCTTTGGCCGAGCTGAGCATGCGCTCGATGCGTGGGGACAATTTTGATTTGCCGACGCCGGAGTGGCAGGTCGCAAAGATCAGGAGTTTGCGGCGGGCCGGCAGCCCCTCCAGCCACTCGACGAGGCGACGGTGCGGCATGCCCGTTTTGCCGAGCTTTTCCTTGTCCGTGTCGTAGAGGACGACGACTTTTTCGAGCTCGCCCGATTCGGACTCGGCGAGCGTGCCGTGGCTCGAGACGTAGACGACGACGGTGTCCCGCGGCGTCGCGCGTTTGGCGATCTTTTGCAGCTCGTCGACCATGGCGTCCCTGGTCGCCTTCTGGTTGACCAAAGTCGTCGTCTGGAGCTTGAGCTCCGTGCCCTGCCCGAGCGCCTTCGCGACGGCGAGCGAATCGGTCGACGAGTATTTCAGCGAAGGCCAGAAGTCGTCGGCAAACTGCGCGACGCCGACGGTAAGCAGGAAGAAGTTCCCGTCCCCTTGGCCCTGGACCTTGTCGGTCGGGATCAAAACTTCTTCGGCCCGGAGCGGCGAAGCCGTTCCGAGCCCGAGAAGAAGCAGAATTTTCAGGCGTGAAAGCCGCATGAGCGCCTGTCAGCGTCCTCCGAGCGAAGAGACCTGGACGCAGGCCTCCGGACCTAAGACTTGCCAGAGCGCCTCGGGATCCTGAAGCAAGGCCTGGAGCCGGACCGGCGTCGCCTCGGAGACGACGCAGAAGCGCAGCGGCGTGACCTGGCCTTCGCCGAGAGTGAAGCCGTATGCCCGACCGCCGTGTTCCAGCAGCTGCTCGGCGCCTGCCCGCGCGGCGCTGCCGACGAAGCGCACCACCGGCGCGTCCTGGCCTTCCGCCATCAGCAGGGCGACGACGCCGTCCTGCGGCGCGACCGTCTTGAAGACGAGCGTCTGGCCGACACGGGGGTCAGAGGAGTAGAACGGTTCGAGAGCGCCGCCCGCACCCATCTGGTAAACGACGAGGCTGACCGGTTGGCCGCCGTAGGATTCGTCCACCCCTTTGATTCCGGAGTTCGGATGCGTCAGGCCTTTGCCGACGAAGGACAGGACGGCGAGGCAGAGCAATGCCGCCATCGCCATCGGGCCGGCGAGGCTTTGCCAGCCGCTGCTCCGTGGCAGCGCGAGCACGCGGCTTTCCGTCTTCTTCCAGATCCGGGCCTTCGCCAGATCGTCGAGCCGGTGACCGCTCGCCGCGTATTCGGCCGCGAGCAGCTCCGCCATCTCGTCGCCCTCCAGCAGGGGGTTCGTCATGATTCCGCTTTGCATCGTGTCCTCCATGCCTATTCGACCCGCCGTGAGCGCAGGTCCTCGATGTGGCGCCGAAGCTCTTCTTTGAACTTCGTACGGAGCCGCGACAGCCGGGTCGTGACCGTGCTGATCGCTTCGCCGTTTTTCGCGGCGATCTCCTTGGCGCTCATGCCTTCCGCGTAAAACTGCCGGAGCGTCTCGCCGCCGGGAGTCTTGGCCAGTTTTTCGAGCAGCTCGCCGACGAGCATGAGCTCGAGTTCCTTGGCTTCGCCGCCTTCGCGAGGTTCCCAGAGCCTGCCGCCGCCGTCGAGAACGGCGTCGTCTCCCGAGGGTTTCACCCGATTTCCCGCCCGGAGGCGGTCGATGGCGAGGTTCTTCGCGGTCACGGTCAGCCAGG
>JAYVBB010000078.1:0-2766 GCA_043750715.1 Pseudomonadota bacterium
CACGACGGGCAACACCGGCAAAGTGCACTCGCGCGGCGACCTCCAGGCGGAGTTCATCGAGAACTCCAACATCGTCTGCGGGGGCAACCTCGTCGTCCAGAAGGCCCTTCTGAACAGCGACGTGATCGTCGGAGGCACGATCAAGGTCGCGGGCAAGGGCGGCGTCGTCGCCGGCGGCCGGATCATCTCCAAGGACTCCCTCTATACCTACAACCTGGGTTTCAAGCGCGGTGCGATCACGACTTTGAACGTCGGCGTCGACTGGCGCGCGGCCCGCGCTGCCGACATCCGGCGCGTGCGGTTGGAGAAGCTCCAGAAGCGCCAGATCGATGACCGCCAGTCGCTCCGCGAGCTCGTCCAGAAGTCCAAAGCCCAGATGACGCAGCGTCACAAAGAAATGAAGGAAGAGCTTCAGGAACGTCTGACCCGGATGCGCACGATCTCCGAGAAGGCCGAGACGCATCTGGCGAAAGCCAACGCGTCGCTCACCTATAGTTCGACGTCGCGCATCTATGTCGCCGAACTCCTGGCAGCCAACATGGCCGTCACGATCTGCGGTCAGGCCGTGGCCGTCCTCAACGAAGTCGTCAACGTCGCGATCCTCGGCAAACGACGCCGCGGCAGCTACATCGTCCCGCTCGAGGAAGTCGAGGCGGAAGAACGCGACAAGGGCGCACCTGGTGGCGGTGCCCCGGTTGGCGGGGACAAGAAGGCCGGCTGATTCAGTTGAAGTCGACCGTGTACATGGTGTCGTCTTCGGAGATCGGGACCAGCAGCGAGCCAGTTTGCGGCGAGCTGATCACGCGGCCGAGTTTGGGCGTGCGCTGACCGTTTGGATGCCGGTGGCGTTCGGATCGATCGCTGCCGTCAGGATGCCGGCCTCGTCTTTTTGAACCGAGGAGCTTTCCTTGTTTTGGACTCCGCCGCTGCCCTTCTTCATGAAGCCGGGGCCATTGAGGCACCCGCTCGCATGCTTTTGATAGGCGGCAGTAAATGCTGTAATTACAGGTAGTAGTGCATCTTCGAGTCGGCGTTGTTCTGGGTCTCGATGTACTTCTCGAGGCGCTTCTGCGAGTCGCCCTGGAACGTCGTGAAACGGATGCCGACGCCGCCTTTGCGATCGGGGAATTTTTGCGAATAGCGGATCGTACGGACGACTTCGCCTTCGGCGCGGATCGGTTTCTTGAAGCCGTCCAGCTCGAACTCCAGCTGAACGATCATGCCGTCTTCGAGCTCGACGTCGGTCGAGAGCAGAATGCCGGAGTGCGAGAGGTCGCCGATCGGGCAGGCGTCCGACTTGTCGCCGATCGTGAACGTCACTTTCGTCGTGACGGTGACGCGGTCGTTGCTGCGGGTTTTGTGCTCCAAAAGCTGCTTCACCTTCTCGATGAAATACTGGCGGGGCAGCGGCTGCTCGACGAAGAGGTCGGCTCCGGCTTCGAGCGCAGAGTTACGCACCTTGGCGGTCGTCTGCACGCTCGTCAGCACGATCGGAATCACGGCGTAGTCCGGCTGCGACTTGAGATGCTTCGCGATCTGCGTCGCGCTGATCGCGGCGTAGTCCATGTTGACGACGATCAAATCGATCTTGTCGGCGGCGAGGATCTTGCGCGCCTCGTCGTAATTGGCGGCCGCCTTGACGTAGACGCCCATCTTTCGGTAACCCGCCCGATCGAGATCGGTGGTCAGCGTCTTGTTGTCGATGGACAGCATCTTGATCGTGTTCGGGCCGGTCATGGCGTAAGCTCTCCTACCAATGTGACATGACAGGGTTCGGCAGCTACCCCCGCGGATTTAGCAAAAAAGTGTGATAGGATCTCAACAATCTGATTTCGTTGAATTAATTTAAAGAGAATGGGAATTTGAATAAGCCCCGAGACGACAAGGCGAGGCTCGATCAGCTGCTAGTTACGCGCGGGCTGGCGGATTCCCTGGATACGGCCAAGCGCCTGATCATGGCGGGCGAGGTCGTCGTCGGCGACCAGAGGGTGGACAAGCCCGGCACGCTCGTTCGGCGCGACGACGCGCTGCGTTTGAAGGACTCAGGCGGACGTTTCGTCAGCAGGGGCGGAGACAAGCTGCAGGCGGCGCTGGACGACCTCGGGCTCGCAGCTGGCCTGCGCGACGCCGTCGTCCTGGACGTCGGGGCTTCGACCGGTGGCTTTACCGACTGCTGCCTGAAGCTGGGGGCGCGCCACGTGATCGCGCTCGACGTCGGCACCAACCAGCTGGTCTGGGAGCTCCGCCAAGACAAGCGCGTCACCGTCCTCGAAGGCACCGACATCCGGGCCTTCGACCGCGCGGCGCATCCCAAGCCGGATTTCGTGGTCGCCGACGTCAGCTTCAATTCGCTCGCCAGGCTTGCCGACGCCTTCGTCGCCGCGGCGCCGGGCGCCCGGTTCCTCTTGCTCGTGAAGCCCCAGTTCGAGCTCCGCAGGGGGCAGATCCCCGAAGGCGGGGTCGTCGAGGATCAGGCCTTGAAAGACGAGGCCGTGGAAAAGGTGACCGCCGCCTTCGTCAAACTCGGGCTGAAGCGGCAAGCGGCCGTCGAGTCGAAACTCGCCGGCCGCGCGGGAAATCGGGAAATCTTTCTCTACTTTTCGGCGTAGAGATGCGCTTCGTTCTTGATGCAGTAGAAGAAGTGCGCCGCATCGAGCGCATCCACCCAAATGGTGTCGCTCATGTAGTCGTAGTGCGCGGCGATCTGACGCAAGTCGATCGCCTCGAGGATCAGATCCTGCTCCAGGTCATAGACCTCGCACATGC
>JAYVBB010000079.1:0-9107 GCA_043750715.1 Pseudomonadota bacterium
GGCCGAGACGACCGGCATTCCGCAAGCCGTACCGCTCCAGGGTCCGGGCACGACGAGCGCCGCGTTCCTTGCCGCCGAGGCGGAGAAGCGCGGCTGGAAGTGCGAATACACGGACGGCGACGGCGGCAAGCAGCTGCTGCTCAGGATCGAGCTCGACGACGGTGACAACATCTCCTTCGAGCCCGGCGGCCAGGTCGAATTTTCGTCCAAGCCGTATCCCTGTCTTTCGGACGCGGTGCGCCGCATGCGGAAGGTCCAGGACATCATCGACGGACTATACGCCGCCAACGGCGGCAAAGTCTTCCAGATCGGAATCAATCCCTGGCACACCGTCCCGGAGCTCGGGCTGCAGATGCCGAAAGGGCGTTACCGCGCCATGGACCGTTACTACTCGGCGATCGGCGAGTACGGCCAGCGCATGATGCGCCAGACCTGCACGATTCAGGTGAACCTCGACTTCGGCCAGGACGAGCAGACGCTGGCCAAGCGGTACCTCGCGAGCCAGCTGCTGTCGCCGTTTGCCGCGGCGACTTTCGCTTTCTCGACGATCGTCGACCGGCGCATCCAGCCGGACGTGAAGTGCTACCGCTCCCGGATCTGGCGTCACACCGACCCGAGCCACACCGGGCTGCCGGGCCTGTTCCGCCTCGCGCAGAAGATGACGCGCGAGGAGTGCATCGACACCTATCTCGACTTCGTTCTCAACGCGACGGTCGTCTTCGTCGCGGCCGCGGGCTACAAAGTCCCAGAAGTGCCCGTGCGCTTTGCCGAATGGCTGGACCGGCCGGTGGCAGGGGTACGCCCGACGCTGGAAGATTTCGCCACGCATCTGACGCTGATGTTCCCGGAGGTGCGCCCGAGGGGCTTCCTGGAGCTTCGGTCGATGGACTGCCAGGCGCGCGCTTTCGAGGCCGTGCCCGGCGCATACATGACGGGTCTCCTTTACGATCCGAAGACGCTCGACCGGGTGCTCGAATATCTGCTGCCGCGTCGGGAGGAGATTCCGAGACTCCTGATCGCCTCGGAGCAGGGCCTCTCGCATCCGATGCTCGCCGAGGTTTCCAAGGAAGTGATGAAGCTCGCGGCCGAAGGCTTCGCGAACCTCAGCAGCTGCTTCCGGGAAGCTTGCAGCGAGCAGGATCTCCACGTTTTCAAAGATCATTATACCGACCGGGCGAGAACGCCCGCGGACGACGTCCTGGACCAGGTCCAAAAGGACGGCAAAGGCTTCATTACCTACCAGGGCATGCTGGCGCTGGAAGGGAAGTGGGCATCGCTGCTCAAGTGCGGCGGAAAGGTTTGACGTGACGGAGCAAAAGCAGGCGGCGAAGCGCAAAGTCGCCGTCGACATCGACGAAGATCTGGTGGAAGGCAGTGCCTCGGACGCCGTCCGGGGCGACTCCTGGGAAGAAGTGAAAGTCGGCGACGAGCTGGAAAGCTACATCGAAGACATCGCCGACACCGTCCGCATCGGGCTCGACCAGTCGATCGCGATCTTGACGCCGTGGTTCTTCAACAACATGCCGCGGATCTACTATCAGACGACGCCGCGCCCGGAGAAAGTCCGCCACCTTTCGGCGATCATCACCGGCCACGTCTTCGAGACGAAGCAAACCGTCGAGCTGTGGGACCGTGACCGCTCCAAGGTCACTTACATCGGCCCGGGCGGAGACAAGCAAATTCTGATCGACATGGCGCACCGCCTGGCGCCGAACCCCCTCAAAATGGGGTCGCTCTACTTCTCGCGCGACAAGCTGCTGTTCCTGTCGACCTTCCACTGCTCGGACAACAAGCCCGTCGACCGCGAAAACCGCCGCATCATGGAAAAAGTGAAGGCAGCCCGCGCGCTTCTCATCGACGAGCATCCGGACGCCGGCACCGCCATCGACCACTACCTGAAGAGTCTGGACAACGACTTCGTCATGTATGCGACGGCGTCCCGGATCCAGATCACGTTCCGGATGGTGCAGCACATGCTCTCGCACGAGGGCGCGCACACGTTCCTCGAACCCATCGAGAATACGACGACTGCGCGCCTGACGCTCGGCATGAAGAACGTCCAGCCGTCGGAAGTCATCGAGTCGATCCTGCACCTGCTCAACCGTTACGAATACGGAGTGGTGCGGGCCTTCCTCGTGAAGTTCAGCCAAGGCTATGACGAGCCCGTGACGGTGATGCACTTCATCATCGGCCGCGAAGACGAGGAAAAGGTCGACGCCAACTCGGTGTCGATGCTCCGTCTGAACAAGGCGCTGCGGACGCTGGGCTGGGTCGACGTCGACGAATACGCCGAACTGACCAAGCCGCCCTACGGCCTTTCGATCAACGCGGCCAACCTGGTCCGGGCAATCGCGACGTGGACTCACGTCATGCTCGGCAAGGAAAACCCGTACTACTACTCGCAGTATAAGATCCGGACGACGCTGTTCAAGTACGCGGAGTTCACTCGCGAGCTGATCCAGCTCTTCCGCGTCAAGTTCGACCCGCTGAAGGAAAAAGAGCGCCGCGGCAACGCTTACGAGAAGTCGAGGAACGCGCTCTTCAACATGATCAAGGAAGTCATCGACGAGGTCGAAAAATCGATTCTCCTCGAAGCGGTGAACCTCCTCGAACACACACTCAAGACCAACTACTTCCTGCAGACCAAGACGGGCCTGGCCTTCCGGATATCGCCGGAAGCTTTGAATCCCAAGTACTACCCGATGAAGCCCTTCGGCATCTTCTTCATCGTCGGCAAGGACTACCGCTTCTTTCAGATGCGCTGGAAGGACATTTCCCGGGGCGGCCTGCGCGTCGTCATGCCGCGCAACGCCGCAGACTTCGACTACGCTTTGGCGGGACTTTTCGACGAGGTCTACGGCCTCTCGCACGCCCAGCAGCTCAAGAACAAGGACATCCCCGAAGGCGGCTCGAAAGCCGTGCTGCTGCTGAAACCGGGTGGCCACCGCCACCAGGCCGTGCGCGGCTCGATCAACGCGATGCTCGATCTCCTGGTAGCCAAGGACGAGTCCGACGAGACAACCAGCGCGGAATCCCGCGTCGTGAGCTACTACGACAAAGAAGAGATCATCTATCTCGGCCCGGACGAGAACATCACCAACGACCTGATCGAATGGGTGCCGGTACAAGCGGCTCGCCGCGGTTACCGTTACGCTTCGGCCTTCATGTCGTCGAAGCCCGGCGCAGGCATCAACCACAAGGAATACGGCGTGACCTCCGAAGGTCTCAACGTCTTCCTGGACAACATGCTCCGTTACCTCGGGATCAACCCCAAGCAAGACCGCTTCACGGTGAAGATCACCGGCGGCCCGGACGGCGACGTCGCGGGCAACGAGCTGAAGATCCTCCACCGCGAGTACGGGGAGAAGGCCCGCATCATCGCCATCGCCGACGGCTTCGGCGCGGCGCAGGATCCCGACGGGTTGAACTGGAAAGAGCTCCTCCGGCTCTTCAAGGAAGGCCGGCCGATCGCCGACTTCAACGCGAAGCTCCTGTCCGGAAGGGAAGGCTCGTTCGTCATCAAGGCGGACACGGCCGAGAACATCCGGATCCGGAACAATCTGCACTTCACTGCCAAAGCCGACGTCTTCATTCCCGCCGGCGGCCGTCCCTACACGGTCAACGACAAGAACTGGAGCCAGTTCATCGCGGCCGACGGCCAGCTGACCTGCCGCGCCGTCGTCGAAGGCGCCAACATCTTCTTCACGCCCGACGCCCGCGTCGAGCTGCAGAAGAAGGGCCTCCTGATCATCAAGGATTCGAGCGCCAACAAGACGGGCGTCATCTGCTCCAGCTACGAGATCATCTCGTCGCTGACGCTCTCGACGGAAGAGTTCCTCGAGATCAAGGACGTCTACGTCACCCAAGTCATCGAGATCCTCCGCCAGAAGGCCGACTCCGAAGCGAAGCTGCTCTTCCAGGAATACGCCGTGCAGGGCGGCAGGAAGACGCTGGTCGAGCTGTCGATGGCGATCTCGCGCCAGATCAACGACGTCACCGACGTGATCCTCGAGAACCTGACCGCGAAGCAGGACGCCGTGCTGGCGGATCCCCTCTACCAAGAGATGATCTACCGCCACGTCCCGAAGATCCTGGTCGAGAAGTACCGGGACCGGTTGCTGACCCGGCTGCCGCCGGCGCACCAGATCGCGATCCTGTCGGCCTACATCGCCAGCTTCATCGTTTACCGCGAGGGTCTGACCTGGCTCGACGGCATCCCGGCCACGGGACGCTTCGACGCCGCCAGAACCTACATGCAGCAGGATCTCTACACGAGCCAGCTGATCGCAGCGGTCCAGTCGTCGGCCCTGCCGGACAAAGACAAGATCTCTTCGATCCTACGCATGAGCGCCACTCGCGATCTTACGATCATCGAGCTGGAGAAGCGCATGGCGGAGGCGGCGGGCGGGGGCGGGAAGTAAGCAGAGAGTTGGAAACGAACGAAAGCCGGCGGGACACCCGCCGTCTTTTTGTGAACGAGCTACGGGGCGCAGTTGTCCATCGGGGCGATGGTCGGCTCGATTGTCGATGGATAGCTTGTGTTGCATGCGACTTGCAATAATCGGCGTCGCGAGCCGTCGGGACAGGTGGACGGACTTGGAGAGTTGGTGACTGCGTAGAGGCATTCCTGGGTGACCTGGGAGACCCGTCCGTCCGAGCGATAGAACTCTCTCCGCATGCGGTGTGGGGTAATGTCCAGGTCATAGCGGACGGAGTACTCCGAAAAGACGGGTTGCGTGCCCGGTTCGTACCGGGTTGTCGTCAAGAAGTAGTCCTCCTGGTAGGTCTCGATCAGGCGGTCGCCTACGGAGACCTGGCTCGCGATGTACCAGTTGCCCAGCAGCTCGGGATCGACCGGGAGTCGGGGCTCAACGGGGTCGGGAAAAGGTCTCGTGCGCTGGCAACGACTCTCGGAACCTTCGCCATCGTTGAGCAAGAGAACTTTGCCCTGGCAGTCGGGCCGGTCGGCGTCGTGATCCTTGATCTCGTAGAACCAGGTTTCAATCGGACCCGCTTCATAGTGGTACTGGTCCAAGGGGATTCGTCGGTCGCTGCCAAAATGCGAGTGAGACCAAATCTTTTGCCGCTTCAGTCGATGGGGCGTCGCCGAAGTGTCCGTTTCTACCTTGTAGAGTTCTTCGAAGAAGTTCCCGTCCATTTGGTCGACGTAAACGTAGAGAGTTCCTCCCGCTTGATACTTCTTGAGTTCGAAGTCGGCCATTCGCCGTCCTTCCCAAGTGCCGGTCAAGTCCGGATCGACTTCCTCGAAGGGGGAAGCGGGGCGCGTCGAAGGACCCGTCGCCTGCGTCTGCTCCGCCGGCTCTGTCGGATCGCTCGACGAAAGTCCTGCGTCGGCCGTCTCCGGAGGAACAGAGCTCATCGGGGGGTCGTCGGCTCGCGAGCATTGGCAGCAGATGGCTGCGGTCAGAAGCATCAGGGGTAGGCGATTCATCGGCGTCTCCTGGGTGAATTCATTCCCCGGTCTTACGGTGTCGTCAGAGTTTTGCCAACCCAAAACGCAGAGCAGAGACACATACTGTGTCTCCATGGTCGCCTTGCGCGAGACACGTGCTAGTTCCCCGGGAAATGACTTATCCTCCAAGGTTAAATCCAAGACGATCCAGTCTCTACGAATTCGCCGGCCGTTTGCCACGGTGAAACCATCCGTCGGACACAATGTGTGTCGACTGATCCGCACAAGAGTGGACACGGTCTGTGTCCTTTTGTGTTGCGTCGGAGACGCCCCCGGAGTATCAAGGAGCTATGGAAAAACAAAAAGTTCACAGCGAACGCTTCCGTGTCTTCCTGCAGGAAGAGCTCGTGCGGCGTTGCAAGGCGAATCCCGCGTACAGCCTCCGGGCCTTCGCGCGGTTCTTCGACGTCGAACCGTCGGCTCTGTCGAAGGTGCTGGCGGGAAAGCGCAAAGTCACGTCCAAGTCGTTCGCGCAGTTCGCCCAGAAGCTCGCGTTGGAGCCGCAAAAGAAGCAAGCGTTCGTCACGCAAAAAGGCCAACGCAAAGGTGCCTCGGCTTTCGACGCCGAAGCGTCCCGCATCAAGCTCGACGCCTTCTCTGTCATCGCCGAGTGGTATCACATGGCGATCCTCGAGCTCGTCGGAGTCAAGGGCTTCCAGAGCGGTCCTCGTTGGATCGCGCGGGCCTTGGGCATCAGCCAGGCTGAGGCAAACGACGCGGTCGAGCGTCTGATCCGCCTGGACCTGCTCAAGGCCGGCCCGAAAGGCCGTCTCCTGGTCACGTCCACGGAATCTACGACCATCGGGAGCGCTGAAACGGCGGTAGCTTTGAGGAAAATGCAGCAACAGGTTCTGGCGCTCGCGGGCCGTGCCATGGACGACGTTCCCGCTCCGGAGCGGGATCAATCGACGATGACCATGGCCGTGAGTCTCTCCCGCCTCGCCGAGGCGAAGCAAAGGATCCGCGCCTTTCGGCGCGAGCTGTGCCAATTTCTCGAAGGGAAATCCCCACGGGAAGAAGTCTTCCAACTCACCATCTCGCTCTTTCCAGTGTCGCGCGTCAGATCGTTGCGCGAAGCGGAGGCCCGCCGTGAAATCTAGATTCCTCAGCGTCACCCTGATCGCCACGGCGCTGGTGGCATGCGCGCCGAAACACCCGAAAACGGGGGACGGAAAACCCGGCGACGGCGATGAAGTTCAAGGCCGCGAGACCCACGGAGGGGAAGTCATAGCCTCGGTATTTATCGCCAAAGGCTACAAGATCTATAGCCACATCGCCCTCCTCAACGGCCAGAGTGCCGTGCTCGGCGAGGCCGATCTCGAGCTTTTCCGAAAGGCCCTAGGCTCCACGCGCGTCGATCCGATTCCCGGCCCGCTCGAGGACTCGCAGGGTGCCGTCGTCGACGCCCGGACGGGCGACGATCCGCTGAATCCCGGTACGAAGGTCATTGAGCTCGATCTTGCCGCGTGGGAGCACTATTTTTCGGGAAGCATCGACGTCTACAAGCTCGTGTTCCACGAGTACCTCTGGGCCTCCGGCCTCGACGACACGAACTACCGGATCTCCAACTCGCTTGGACCAATCGAGGGAGACGATACGGGCATCGGCACCTGGACTCCTCTGCCTACCGTCGGAGCGCCTCGCTTTGCGCTAAAAGGAAGTGAGGTCGTGACGACCGTGCACTGGGCCCAAGGACGGTTCGTGGTGATCGACTCCGGTTCGAGCTCCTCCTGCGCCGCTGTGATCAAAGCGCACGTCTTCGACCCGGGGGCCAATACTTGGCGTACTTCCATCGCCCCGGCGGAGCTGGGCCTGGTTTCGGGCGTGGCCGCCACGGTTTTGGGCGACACCGTTGCGCTTTGGGGTGGCGGCTGCCGCGACGACGACGCGGCAAGAATCGTTTACCGATCCACAGGCGCGCTTTTCAATCCTGCGACGGGAACGTGGGAAAAGCTCAAGGAAGCTTCCGCCCCGAAACCCCGCGGGACGGCACTCCTGCTGGCCGTGGGCGGGAAGCTCGCGGTCTGGGGTGGCCTCGATGCCACCGGGCGGCGCGCCGACGGCGCGTTGTACGATCCCGCGACGCAGGCATGGAGTGCCATTAGTCCGACGGACGCGCCCCAGGCGGGAACGTTCGGCATCGAAACGAGTCGCGACGAAGAAAGCGAGCTCTACGGCGACCTGCTGCTTTGGCGCAAGGACAACCAAAGCTGCACTCCCGTCGTCAAAGCCTATCGACCGTCTACGGGAGTCTGGCGCGACCTGAAGTCAGCGGACTCGCCGGCATTTCCGTGCGACTGGAACCAGGTGGTCTTCACACGAACGCGCTTTGCCTTCGTGTTTGGCGAGCATTACACGGGAGCCGACGGAGTTCCCGTAGCCGGCATTCTCTGGGATCCGGAGCTAGATCGCTGGGATGGGGTGACCGCGGCCGGCGCGCCGCCGCGCTATGAGCTCGGCAGCAACGTGTGGACGGCGAACGGCCTCGTCAGCTTCGGCGGACGGGACACCGACGGTCTGGCGACGAAGGACGGAGCCGCATACATCACGACAGAGAACCGTTGGCAGGCGCTGACGAAAGTGAACGCGCCGTTCGAGCGCTACTCGGCGCAAGCCGTGTGGACCGGAGCCGACCTCTACGTCTGGGGCGGCCTGTCGCTGCTCGACAAGCCGATGTCCAGTGGCGCAGTCTGGCGCCCCTAATGGACGGTCGAATCCATTTCCTGAATGATGCGCTCGAGGTCGCTGCCTTCGTCGTAAGCCTCGAGTTGGCAAGGCGCCATCAGCTCGATCCGGTCCTTCTCGACGCCTAGAATGCAGGCCATGCGGCCGGCAGCGCCGGGTTCGCAGGCGCCCTTGGCGGCGTAGTTTAAGAAGATCTCTTTGCCTTGGGCGTCGGCGACCATGTCGACGTTGAGCTGCTTTTCCGCTCCGCCGCAGCGGCCCGGCTGCCATTTGAGCGGCTTCTTGCCGAGCACTTTGGCCGTCTTGACCAGCTCGGAGTCGCTCGGAAACGGCAGCTCGTCGCCGCTTTCCCCGAACACCTTGCAGTCTCTCGTCATCCGGTCCTTGAGCTGGCAGAAGAGGGTTTGCCTGCCGTCCTTGGTCAGCGCCGTGAATTCCCCGGTTCCGGTTTCGCCGTCGAGGATTTTGCCTTCGAGCTGCGGCTCTCCGGTCGGGTAGTAGCGCGTAAACGACGCGAGCCGGTCCTTTTCGTAGACACACGTGGCGGCCAGCTGGCCGTCTTTGTAGAACGCCTTCGCGGGGCCTTCGATCTGCCCTTCCTCGAACGGCATGTCGAGGAAGACTTGGCCGTTCGGATAGTGAACGAGCGAGCGGCCGGTCTTTTGGCCGCCGAGAAATGTCGTCTCGGAGATCACTTTGCCGTTCTTGTCGAACGTCTGCCAGCCGCCGTCCGGTTCGCCGGCCTTGTAGCCTTTTTCGGAGAGGAGCCGCCCGTCGGGCTTATAGACCCGGTGCGGGCCGTTCGGCTGCCCTTTGACGAACGTGCCTTCGTAGAGCGTGCCGCCGTCTTCGAAGAGCCACGTCAACTTGCTGTCGAGCTGGCCGTCCTTGAACGCCCCCTTCGTGCCGAGGCGCCCGTCATCGTACCAGAGGGCGAACGCGCCGGCGG
>JAYVBB010000080.1:0-3215 GCA_043750715.1 Pseudomonadota bacterium
CGGTCAATGCCAATGCCAATTCCAGCTGTTGGAGGCATTCCATATTCTAAAGCTCTTATAAAATCATGGTCTATAAACATTGCTTCATCATTCGACCGACTCCAGTGAGATTTCGCGCTCGCGTGCATGCAGCGACTCTGCCTGATCCACCAGTTTGTCGACGTATTGACGGAAGGGATTCATGGGACCTCCTTGTTACGGAGGCAATCTACCACCGGATTTTTTGCCCTCTGGCGCCGATTCCTTGCTCGCGCACTCTTCGCCGGACGACGATCTCGCAAATCAACGTGAGTCGCGAGAACCTACGGCAGCCTAAAATTCTGGCCCCCGCGACGATTTCGTTCGCGGGCGTTTCATTTCGCGACGCCCTCTTCTCGTCAAGATTATTCTCTCGTTCGCCGAACATGTCCGTCCCGTTCCTTCCTTAAGGAAGGAGGGTGGGAACCCCACCGATCCCCGTCCTTCTTTAAGGAAGGGTGCCGTCGGGCCAGGAGCAACGTCGCTTGCCAACGCGAAGCGTTGGCTGGCGGTTTGCTGGCCCGCCACCGTCGCCCCGCGCTACGCTCTTAAATACATAATCGCTGCCCGAATCCGAAGATCGCCGGTGGTGAGCCCCCGGAGGCTCTCACTCGCCTCTTCAGACTTCCTTTTTGTCGATGAACCCGTTGGCCGCGAACAGGCTGACGAGGTTTTCCGTCGAGCCGATACGGCGGAGGCCCCAGCGGTAGTTGCCGCGGGAAATCAGGTCGTCGATGCAGTAGGCCACCTGGAACTGGATCACGCGCTCGAGGGTGTGGAGCTCGATCGTCTCGCCTTTGGCGACCGTGTTCTTGCTGAGCACGCCGAGGCCGTCGCGGCTCACGTCCATGACGCGGCAGTCCAATGCCTTGCTCTTTCCAGTCCGGAACAGCTCGCCGGCGAACTGCTCGGTGACGGTGATGTAGCGCGGGAAAAAGCGTTCTTCGTTCGGTTTTTGAGCTCCCATGGCCATAGGCCCTCCTGCTGAGTACAGCAATCGGCACGCTCCCGGCAGACCTTTACGAAAGCAGAAATCTGCAAGGATTTCGCTTCCATAAACAGACTAGTGAAAGCTGATGAGTGGGCTCACCGTCGCGGCGAAGCCTGTTTCAGCAGCTTCCCGCCGTTTTCGGCGCTGCCCGGCCCGAGCTCGACCAGCCAGTCGGCGGCGTCGATGACGTCGGAGTTGTGCTCGACCATTACGACCGTAGCGCCGTTGGCGATCAGCTGGCGGAGCACGTTGAGCAGGCGCTCGACGTCCTCGAAGTGGAGGCCGGTGGTCGGCTCGTCGAGGACGATCAGGCTGCCTTTGCCGTGCTTCGAGGTCAGATGCGGAACCAGCTTCAGACGCTGCGCCTCGCCGCCGGACAGGCTGGCGCTCGGCTGGCCGAGCTTCAAGTAGCCGAGACCCAGCTGCAGCGCCGGCGCGAGGCGCTGGATGACCTTGCGGTGAGTCTTGAAGTGCTCCGCCGCTTCGTCGAGCGTCAGCTCCAGCACTTCGTTGATCGACAGTCCGAGGTATTTCACGCTGAGCACGTTGCCTTGGTAGCGTTGGCCGTTACACAGCGGGCACTTGACGCGCGCATCGGCGAGAAAGCGCATCTTGAGGCTCAGGACGCCGCGGCCTTTGCACTCGGGGCAGCGTCCCGCCTCGACGTGGAGCGAGAAATGCCGCGCGGTCAGGCCCAGAATCTGCGCGTCGGGAAGGCTCGCGTAAAGGTCCCGGAGATGGCCCAGGATGTCGAGGTAGGACGCCGGCATCGACACCGAGCTCTTCGCCACCGGGCGGCGGTCGATCAGCGTCGCCGACGTCAGCTGGTCGAAGCCCGCGAGCGCTTTCGCGTGGCGTGGTTTCGCTTTGCTTCCGCCCTTGGCGACGAGCGCCGAGGCGTTCGCGTAGAGCGTCGACAGGACCAGGCTGCTCTTGCCCGCGCCGGACACTCCCGCGACGACGGTCATCGCGGCGAGCGGAAAACGGACGGTGGCCACGCTCAGGTTGTGCAGATTCGCGCCCTGGATCACCAGGGCGGGCTCGTCGCCCGACAAGGTGCGGCCGGTGCCGAGGCGTCCCGGCGCCGTGTGCGCGAGATGCCGCGCGGTGACCGATTGGCGGACGAAGCGGTCGGCTTCGGCGGGCTTGAACTTCGCCATCAGCTTGCCGCCGCGCGCGCCGCCTCCGGGCCCGAGGTCGATGATCCAGTCGGCATGCCGCATCAGGGCTTCGTCGTGGTCGACGGCGATGACCGTATTGCCGGAATCGCGCAGCCTTTTCAGCGCTCCGGCGAGCGTCTCGATCTCGGTCGGGTGCAGCCCCTGGCTCGGTTCGTCGAGGACGTAGAGGACGCCGCGCAGGTTTTCCGCGAGGATGCCGGCGAGTTTCAGACGCTGCGCCTCGCCGCCCGAAAGGCTCCGGATGCGCCGCGAGCAGGTCAGGTAGCCGAGGCCGATCGAGTCGATCCGGCCCGCGCCCTGGCGGGCCTCGTCGGCGACCCGGCGGAGCGCGAGATTCTGTTCGCCAGGGCCTGACGACTGGGCGTCGAGGAAGGCCTTGAGCTCGCCCATCGGGGCAGCGTGCAGTTGCAGCGGTGACTTGCCGCCGAGGCGGATCGCCTTCAGCTGCGCGCCCAAGCCCGTGCCGTTGCACGCCTTGCAAGGCTCGTTGAGGCCGATCCGCTCGCGCACGAGAAGGTCGTCTTCGCCGTCCTCTTCGTCGCTGAGACCGCCCGCGTCGAAGCCCATGCCGTCGCACTCCTCGCACTTGCCCAGCGAGTTCGCGGAAAAATGCCGGGAGTCGAGACGCGGCCAGCTGAACCCGCAGACCGGGCAGCCGCTTTTCGCGGAAAAGGCGCCGCCTTTCTCGATGTCGAGCGTGAACGTGGTGCTGCAAGGATAGAATTCGCCGAAGCCGTCGCCTTCGCTCAGGGCGGTTTCGATGCTCCGGAGCAGCCGGGCGCGGGAGCCGTCCTTGATCTTGATCGTGTCGATGACGAGCTTGATCGTGTGCTTTTCGTCCCGCGCCAGGACGGGGAGGGGAGCGAGCGGCACGACCTTGCCGTCGATGTAGGCGCGGAGGTAGCCGCGCTCGGCGAACGCCGTCAGCTCCTTTTTGAACACGCCCTTCTTCGCGACGGCGATCGGCGCGCAGAGCGCGACCGTCTCGCCGTTCTTCTGGGACATGACGTTGTCGACGATCTGCT
>JAYVBB010000081.1:0-3875 GCA_043750715.1 Pseudomonadota bacterium
CTGTCGACAGTTAGCACGGAGTGAGCGCGGTTCTTCGCTCACCCCCCAACGCGTCCAGAAACTGGACGCTGCCCCCTGGAAGCAAACCTTCGGCCGGAAGAAATCCGCTGGCACATGCGGTCATAGACCCTCCAATCGCTACGGATGATGGGCACAGATGCTAGGCAATGGCAGACAGCTCGTTACAGCCAGGGACCGGCGACGTATCGGGGCGCTATTGCGCCCGGAAGGGTGACACTATGGGTCTGCTCGTACGCGCCGCGGCGGCGCGCCGCGCGACAATTAGCAGGTTATGGGTCAGGCAGGCCCACCGCCATTCGACGTTGACCTTTTCGAGGCCGCGCAGCGCGAAGCGCCGCATGCCACGCCGATCCTTGATATCGCCGAAGACCGGTTCGACCGTATACATGCGGATCGTGTCGCGCTTACGGACGGATTCTAGTTGAAACATCTCGCGCAGACGGTCCTTGTGCGGATCGGCGACGGGATCGCGGAGAATCGTGCGGGGCCGCCGATCTTTTTGCAGGCAGCGCGGCGCGAGAGGGCACCCCTTGCAGTTCGTGGAGCGGTACTTCCAGCCTTTCGTCCGAGATCCCTTGCGGGTTTTCTTCGTGCTCGAGTCGAGCCACTCTTGCCCTTTGAAGCGAAGACGACGACCACGCGGGCAGGTGTAAAACGACTCTTGCGGAGTTGCGCGGTCGTGAAATTGAAACTGGCTTCGTTTGATCCGGTCCTCGGCCTTCTCGCCGGCCTCCTTGGTGAAGCCGCGATTGCCCTCGCCGTCGGGGCGGACGAGGAATTGCAGCGACGCAGCCTCGAAGGCGGCGAAGTTTGCGCCGGCGAAGTAACCATTGTCGGCAAGGATTTCGCGGCCTGCGAGACGGTCTTTTCCGGCGATTCTGACGGCATCGTCGAGTGGCGGCTTTGCCGCGTACGAGTCGTTAGCGTCCTGGATGACGGTAGCGCCGATGATGATTTTGCTGCCTTCCTCGACGATCGCTTGGGCATTGTAGGATGGCACGATGCGCCCACCGTCTCCTTTCATGAGTCGTGCGTCGGGATCGGTGCTGCTCGCCTTCGCGACGCCTTGAGTTTTGGCGATCTTTCTCGCCCGTGTCAGCCGCTCCAGGGTTTCCGTCGCGGCGTCGAGCTGGCGAGCTTTCTTGCGGTCGCCCTGCGCTCTAAGCGCAGATGCGACGCTGCGGAGACGGTCCCGCCGTTTCTGCTTATCGGTCATGTCCTCGTCGAGTTCGCCACCATCGGCGTCTGGACCGAAGAGGCCGTCGTCTTCCTGATCGTTGACCTCGACCTCTTTGACGATGTCTTTGACCTTCTTTCGGTATGTCTTGATTCGCTCGGCGAGGTGCTCGTCCTTGCACATGGCCGACTCGGCGTCGGCGCGGATCTTGGTGCCATCGAGCGTCAGGACGCCGAGTTTCAGCAAGCCGAGACTTTCGGCCAGCACGAGGACGCGCGCGAAGAGGTCCTCCAAAGCTTCTTTGTTCTGCGTGCGGAAGAGGCAAATCGTGCGGAAGTTCGGCCGCTCGCCCGCAGTCAACCAGTACGCACCGATGTCCCGGACGGGAAGCCGTGAGATCTTTCGCGACGAGCGCACACCGGTCGCATAGGCGTAGCAGAGCAGCGAAAGCATCATGATCGGATCAAACGCGGGTCGGCCTTCGCCGCGCCCGCCGACGTGGAATTTGCTCCCGGCGGCGACGGCGTCCGACTGCGTGACAGCCTTTACCGCCTCGTGAATGAGCGACGCTTCGTGCGACTCACCGAGGTAGTCGCGGACGTTTTCCGGAAAGAGCAGCGTCTGATTTGGATCGTAAAATCGGTGCATGCGATCCTGCGAAAAAAGCGGGTCTAGGGAAGCGCGGTCAATAGTTGATTACTTCAATGATATTGTAAACATATAGTTTTTAGACACATTGCCCCTTGACCCCCCTTTAGCTGCATCGCTGCGCGAGGCCCCAGGGGCTCCGCCCCTCTCCCTCGCCGGCTCGGCAGACACGCCCGCCTAGGGGAACAATGAGTGTTCCCCTAGGTACCCCTCCACACCCAGGGGGCTTCGCCCACCGTTGGATCCCCCATTTACCTCCGGTAGGTTTCGGCCGGCGGGAGTCGAGTGAGTACGACGTAACTTGCCTAGGTCCGAAAGATCCGACGAAAAAAAAAGACCGCGAACTTCGCGGTCTTTTTTTTTCGACTGCATTCTCGGACCAAGGTAAGCCGCACCAAGCTCACCTGCGTTCTTTCGAGCGGGTGACCGCCCCATGCTCACCCGTTAAGCCCGAACGGGGGAGCCTCCCGGAAGGGAAATGGGGGATCCAACGGTGGGCGCAGCCCCCTTGGTGTGGAGGGGTACATAGGGGAACACTCATTGTTCCCCTATGCGGGGTCCAGGGGGCCGCGCCCCCTGGGCTTCGCGCAGCGATGCAGCTACAGCAACCCTCGCTACAACCCAGCCCAAAAACCAAAAGAAACTATTTGTGACCTGCGAAGCAGGTCTCCACTTCCCCGCGGGTGAAGTATTTCACCTGGCACCCGTTGCAAACATACCGCGCGCCATCGCGAAAAAAAGCATCCGACTTCTTGATCTTTTTGGGACCCGAGTCGAACTTCTTGGACTCCGCCTCTTTTTCCGTCTTCTTCGAATACGAGCCTGATCCGACGCCGTGTACGGCCTGCTCTTCCTTCTTTTTGGAATACGAGCCGGTCCCGACGCCGTGAATCATGTCGGATTCTTGGCTTCCAGCGCCTCCTGCGCTACTTCCCGATGTGCGGTCAGAGCTACCGCCCGCAGCTACCGCGGCACTCTCGTTCAGGAAGTCTTGTTGTGTGGCCGCCGCCGCGGCGGCAGGAGAAATGACGTCCGCATTGATCGGATTGGGAAGCTCGATCTCGAACGCCACAGGTTTCTTCTGATTTGGCTTCAGCGACGTCGCAGGTGCTGCCGCACTCTTGAGGGCTTTGAGCTTAGGTGCGGCTTTGCCCGCTCGCTTGCGTGGGGGCGGGTCTTCACTCTGCTCCGTGAGGCTTTGTTCCGCTTCGTGAAGGCGGAGCTGTTGCGATTTACAGTCTGCGGCGCACACTGCGGCGTCTGGGCGCTTCGCGTAATCGCGGGCGCAGAATCGGCAGCGAAACGCGACGCCGACGAGGCGGCGCTTGAAAATCACCGGATCGAGGGTCAGCAGCTCGCTCCAGCAGCCTTGAATGCAGCTTTGCGCGTGGCCTTCCTGAGCGTAAGTGCTCCGGCAGAGACCGCAAATGAACTCGGACCCTCGCCGAATTACTCGGCGAATGGTTCCGGCGCGCGAAGGTGTGAGCTGCAAAGCACCCATGCGTACTTCTCGGCTCATTTCGGTCCAGAACTTAGGCGTTAAATGGGTTGCGAATCAGAGGGTTGCGAAATCGCGGCAGGACGGCGAGGGGAATCGGGCCAAGGTCAGGCACGCCCACGCCCTCACGGCTTCGCCTTCTTTTTTCCGGCGAAACCGTAGGGGCAGTGCGTGCAGCCGCTTTCGCAGCAGTATCCGCGCTTGGTCAGATAGTGCTTCGTCAACACCATCAAGCCGTCTTCGTTGAAATAGTAGTCGATGCCTTCGACCAGCGGTTCGTTCGCCATCGACTACTGTCTATATCACTGACCAGCCGGCGCGAAAATCTGGACGTTTTCGATCTTGTAACCATCGTAATTGATCGAATAATCCGTCTTCAGGTGGAAGCGGAGCTTGAAAGTCATGGCCCCGCCCAGCACCGGGGCCAGGTCATAGAGGCTTTGCTTCATGCCGCCGCTGGCGCCCGAAACCTCGGCGAGCTTGATCCAGGTCGCGCCCGCGTCGATGCTGATCTCGACCGAGGCGTAGTCG
>JAYVBB010000082.1:0-2849 GCA_043750715.1 Pseudomonadota bacterium
CGCCAAGGCGACGTCGAGCGTCGTGAAGTCGAAGTCCTGCTCCTCGCGCCGCGCCGACTCGGGCTTGCAGGCGGTCACCGGTTTGTCCGGGACCAGCTGGCAGTATTCCTGAATGGCGGCCGACAGGTCGAAGGTGCCGATGCGTTTCGCCAGATCGCAGATCTCGAGCTTGTCCATGGCGACGACGGGGCGAATGATCGGGCGCTCGGCGACGTCTTCGATCGTACGGAGGTTCTTCAACGTCTGTGACGACACCTGGCCGACGCATTCGCCGGTGAGGATCGCGTCGCAGTGCGCTTCCTGGGCGAGGCGGTCGGCGACGCGATAAAAGCAGCGTTTGAGGATAATCTGGGCATGCGACGGTTTGACGCGCTGGCGGATGCCGTCGGCGACTTTGGTGAAGTCCAGGACGTGGAATTTCGGACGGCTGCCGAAGCCCCATTCGGCCGACAGGAACTTGGCCAGACCGAGCACCTGGCGTTCGTACGATTGGCCGGCGAGGTTGCATAGGGCGAACTCGACGTCGACGCCGCGCTTCATCATCATCCAGGCAGCGACCGCCGAGTCGAAGCCGCCCGAGAAGAGGCAGAGCACTTTCCCGGAGACGCCGAGCGGCAGGCCACCGGGAGCCCGGATGCCGCCGCTGTAAAGGTAAGCGTCGTGGTCCCGGATCTCGACTGTGATCTCGACCTCGGGCGACTTGAGGTCGACCTTGGTCGCGAAGGGGCGGAGCGCCGCCCCCAGCGCCTTGGCGACGTCCATCGAAGTGTACGGGTGGTTGCCGACCCGCCTGGCGCGGATGGCGAAGGTTTTGCCCTTCACGAGCTCCCGGTATGCCTCCGTGCCGAGCTCGACGATCTGGTCGACGTTCGCCTCGCATTCGTGTTCGATCACCGAGAGCGACGACAACCCGAAGACCCGCGAGAGGAGCTCCTTGGCGCGCAGGTCGCCCGTCTCGACGAACATCCGGCTCCATTGGCGCGTCAGCTTGTACTCAATGCCGGCACCTTCCAGCGCCGTGCGGATGTTGTGCACGAGCCGATTGAGGAACTTGGCGCGGATCCGGTCCGACTTGATCGTCAGATCGGGCGCGAGGCGGAGGAGGAGCTTCATGGCGGCCTGCTTCTACCCTTTTTCCAACAGTTCAGCCATGCTAAAACGCTTCCTGAGAACCACCGGAGTTGTCGTCGCATGCTGAAGAGATCGCTATGGATTGTCGCGTCCCTATTTGTCACTTCGGTGCCTGGGTGCCATAAAGTCCCGGGCGCGGGCTCGGATCCTCGGAGCGGCTCGTCCACGCCGTCGCTGCCGAAGATCGAGATCGAGACGTTCAAGCTGGCCAACGGCCTGAACGTGATCCTGCACGTCGACGAGAAGATGCCGGCGGTCAACGTCAACCTCTGGTACCACGTCGGCTCCAAGGACGAGCGCACCGGCAAGACCGGGCTCGCCCACCTGTTCGAGCACATGATGTGCCAGGGCTCGAAGAACGTTCAGGGCGAGTACCTGACGCTGATCGAGCGCGCCGGAGCGAGCCTCCGGACGGGAGGAGTCAACGGCACGACCGACACCGACCGCACGAACTACTTCGAGACGGTGCCGACGAGCTCGCTCGAATACGCCCTCTGGCTCGAGTCGGACCGCATGGGCTTTCTTCTCGATACGCTGGACCAGAAGAACCTCGACAATCAACGGAGCGTCGTCCAGAACGAAAAACGCCAGGGAGACAACCGCCCGTACGCCGAGCAGCGCTATATCATCGCCGAACAGATGTACCCGCAAGGCCACCCCTACTCCCACTCCGTCATCGGCAGCATGGACGACCTCAACGCGGCGTCGCTGACCGACGTGAAGGAGTTCTTCCGGAAGTACTACGCGCCGAACAACGCTTCGCTCACCCTCAGCGGCAACTTCGACAAAGCCAAGGCGAAGGAGCTCGTGACGAAGTACTTCGGCCCGCTGCCTGCCGGCGAGCCGATCACGCGAGCCAAGGAGCTGATCCCCGTGCTCGACGCGGACAAACTCGTCGTGCGCGCCGAGCGCGTCCCGCAGGCGAAGCTGACGTTGGTCTGGCACACGCCCGAGTACTTCAGCCCCGACGACGCGCCGCTGGAATTCCTCGCCGAGATTCTAGGCGACGGCAAGAACTCGCGCCTCTACAAGCGCCTGGTCCGCGACGAAAAGGTGGCCTCGAAGCTCGCCGTCTACAACTCGGGCTCGGAGATCGCGGGGCTCTTCTTCGTCGAAGTGCTGCTGTCGCCCGGCGTGACGATCGACAAGGTGCAGGCCTCGCTGGCGGACGAGCTCAAGAAAATCGCCGAAACCGGCCCGACCGACTCCGAGCTGAGCCAGCGCAAGGCGGCACGCGAATTCCAGTTCGTCAGCGAGCTGGAACGCCTCGGGGGCTTCGGAGGCAAGGCCGACCGCCTCAATCGCTACTTCTCGTTCCTCGGCCGGCCCGACTCCTTCCAGGCCGACTTCGACCGCTTCGAAAACGTCAGCAAGGCCGACATCATGCGGGTCGCCAAGGAATGGCTGGCGACCAAGCACCGCCTCGAGATCCGCTTTCTCCCCGATGCCTCGGGGCGCTCCGACCAGACGGAGTTCGACCGCAAGGCCGAGCCGTCGATGGCGGGCCAGGTTTCGTTCGCTCCTCCTCTCATAGAGAAGCGGACGCTGCCGTCCGGGCTCGAAATTTACGTCAGCAATCGGCCAAGCCTCCCCAAGGTGGAAGTCGCGCTCGTCGTCAAACGCGTCGACGTGCTCGAGACCGCAGAAGCGGCCGGCAAGAGCTACATGACCGCGGTGACCGTCACCGAAGGCACCAAGTCGCGCTCGGCCGATCAGAT
>JAYVBB010000083.1:0-1574 GCA_043750715.1 Pseudomonadota bacterium
CTGCTCGAAGAACAAAAGCTGACGGCCAAGGTCGAAGCGAAGGACGTCGAGCAGAGCTTCGCGAATCCGGCTCTAAGAGAGAGCTGGACTGGCATCTCCCGGTCCTACGCGATGGACATGCCAACCTGCCCGATCGATGCCTCGGACGTCAAGGCCTTCGCCACCCACCAGAAGGGTCTGCTGGCAGGCGAGCACGGAGCCAACCCGAACGTGCTGCTGAAACCGATAGCCGATTGGACCCTGCCGAAGGTGCAGTGTCTGGTCTTTGCGCTGATGGCGTCGAGCGCAGAGGCGAAGACGACGGAAGGTTACGAGCCGTTGCACCTCCTCCGCGCCCTGTCGCAGACGGCGTCGCCCATGGCCCGTGATTTGAGCCTAAAGGCGCTTCTCGCCGTGCGGTTTCTCGAGCTGAACCGCTACGGCGAGACGCTCGCCGTGCTCGTCGACCTGACCGACATGGATTCCTCGTTCCGCCTGCCCTACGAAATGGTGCAGCGGGTCTTCAGTATCCGCCAGAAGGGCGAAGGCGCCGTCGCCCTGCAGGGTTTTTGATTTGAAAGCAGCGCTGCTATGCTTCGCTCTCGCCGCCGTCTCCTCGCCTGCCACGGCGCAGGAGCCCTCCGTCGACATGCAGCCTACGGAGCCGTCAGGTCTCGACCGCTATCAGGACTGCTTTCAGAAAATGATCGACGCGGGGTCGAGCGACAACACGTTCATGAAAAAGTGCCTTGGTCTCCCGGACAAGCCGCCGCCGAAAAAAGGGCCGAACGGCGAGCTGCCGTTCCTATCGAAAGCCGACGTCACCGAAGTCGTGCTCGACAACATCTCAAGCGTCACCGAGTGCTATGTGAAACTCCTGGCCCAGTCCAAAGAGCTCGGCGTGAAGCCCGAAGGCACGGTCGATCCGCGGTTCGACGTCAACCCGCAGGGCCAAGTCGAAGGCGTCGTGTTCGAGCCGACGTCGATCTCCGACGTCGGGCTGCTCGGCTGCGTCCGGGAGAAGGTGAAAGTCTGGGCGTTTCCGAAGACCACCATCGGCGAGAAGATCAACGTCAAGCTGTCCTTCCGCCTGTACGTGAAGAACCAGAAGACGGGGATCGCCGCGCTGGCGAAAGGTTACCCGAAACTGACCGGCCCCGGTTACGGCCTCTCCACCGAAGACCTGCTGGCGGTGTTCCGGAAAAATTCCCTGAAGGTCCGCTCCTGCTACGACGACCTGGTGAAGAAGAAACCGGAAGCCTCCGGCAACGTCGCGGTGGACCTGGTCGTCAGCCCGCTCGGTCGGGTGACGAAAGTGTCCTACCGGGAGCTCAGCGTCGGCGACGAAACCTTCAAGACTTGCGTCACGTCGCAGCTGAAAAAGTGGAAGTTCCCCAAACCCCGTGGCGGCGAGCCGGCGACGGTGAAGTATCCGCCGTTCGTGTTTTCGCCAAAAACGTGAGCCTCCCGTAGTCGAATCAGGGGGGCGGCATCTGGCCCCTCAGTGATACTTCACGCCTAACCGATTAGAAAGACGTGAAGATCCGCGAACCTATCATTGCAAGAGCCAAGACCGCCGCCGATTGGGTGGAGCG
>JAYVBB010000084.1:0-6531 GCA_043750715.1 Pseudomonadota bacterium
CCTCACCAGCTGTGGTCTGAACGAGTTGGACGACGCCCGAACTTCCATCGGTAGGGCTAGGCATTGGCTCTTCCCCCGGCGCCGATTCGACGATAGGACAATTCACGTTCGCGACGCCACGCGCCAAAACTGCTGCCGCGGCGGCCGAAGCGAGATCGTCCACCGAGAAGAAGAATTCGTTGTCATACACAGTGACGTTCCAGAGCGGGCTATAGTCAGCATCTTCCGGCGTGGTCTGCGTGACGTTGTGGGTGCGTCCGGTCTCAGGGTCCAGGCGGAAGCCGGACGCGGGGCCGGATGTCGGGTCTGCGGGGTTCGGATTTTTATTGAAGGTTACGAAGATCGGCGACACCGGCACTTGACCAGAGGACGTCAGCGACAAAGCCTTCTCGGAAAAGTTAAAGTACGTGACTAATTCGCCCTGGTACCAACCTTCATGCAGCCCGTTGTCGGCGGCTTGACCATAACGGCGCGTTGCCACGGATCCAGCGGGTACTATCGGGCAGTTGACAATGATGCTTGTAGTTGCCGTGGGATAGCCGGCTTTAAGCAGGTCGGCGACGCTCTTGATCGAGTTTGCGACATAGTTGTCGGGCACCGTGACTTTGACGACGTTCCAAAAATCACTGTAGCCTTCGTCGCCGGGGATCACCTCGACCACATTTGCTTGACCTTCTACCGGAGCATCCGCGCCCTCTTTGAAGAAAACGTAGATGGGCGCAGGCGTCGTCGACTGGACGTCAAAGTTGTAGTAGCTGATGGCTTCGCCGGACGGACCGAATCCCTGGGTGATAAAGGGACCTTGGTCGAAGTCGATCGCTTCGTTTGGGCCGGGCAAGGCAGGGCTGGCGCTGCGGCGCATCAAGTGCCCCGCGGCATCGCTAAACCGGTCGATGCTAGCCACCTGGACCTTGCCGTCGTCCCCCATTGCTGGTTTGGCGTCGTCGCCCCCAGCGGTGTCATCCATCCCCGGCACCATTTCTTCGGACTTTGGCTTATCTTTGGCCGCGGCCGAACAGCCCCAAATCAGGCTGGCGCCAAGTACGGCACCGCCAATTTTCCCCAATAAAGATGTCTTCATAAACTGACTCCATGAGCGCATTTGACCGCGGTATGCGGCGCACGCACCTATGTTTGTAGGCTCGCCTCAATATTAAAAATAGTTCAATTATGTTATGGTAATGATCGTTTAAAACGATCACTCGGGTGTTTATGAATTTTCGCGATCACTTAGAAAAAATAAAGTATTTTCAGGCAATCTGCGAAGCGGGAACCTTCCGCAAGGCGGCAATGCAACTGCATCTTTCTCAGTCGAGTTTAACCGTTGCGGTTAAGAAACTAGAAGAGAACGTCGGACGTTCCTTGCTCGTGCGGACGAAACGCGGGGTTTGGCCGACGGCGGCAGGTGACATGTTGCTGGCGTTCGCCAAAGACTTGAGCCTCAAGGTCGAGGACCTGGAGGCGCGACTTAGGGCGCCGAGCGAAGCCGTCGCCGGACGGATCAGAATCAGTGCGTACGATAGTATCGCGATTTACTGGTTGCCCCAGGTTCTGCGCCACCTCCACAAAAAGTTTCCCAGCGTCAGCCTCTCGGTTTCCGTCGGCCCGAGCTCGTCTTCGCTGGAGAAAGTTCGATCCGGAGATGCCGATATCGCCGTCGTCGTGTCTCCTTCAACGGACCGACGCTTGAGAATGGAAAAACTATTCAGTGACCGCTTCAGCTTTTATGCGACAGCCGGTGTGCAAAGGGAGCAAGCAAGGAGCAAGGGCAAAACTCCCAGCTACTTGATTGGGATGTTTGCCGCGCGTGTTTCCGAAGGCAAAAACTTGGGCGATGTTCTCTTAGAAAAGG
Source organism: Pseudomonadota bacterium (assembly GCA_043750715.1). Lineage (GTDB taxonomy): Bacteria > Bdellovibrionota_B > Oligoflexia > Oligoflexales > CAIYRB01 > CAIYRB01. The sequence continues at coordinate 1,853 of JAYVBB010000084.1, forward strand.
GAGTGGAGACTTCGGGTTCGCTGGACGTCGAAAGCTTTGAAATAGCCAAAGCCTTGGCAATGCAAGGTGTGGGCATGGCGGCATTGCCCCAGCGCGTCGCCGAACTCGCCACGCTGGGCAAACGCCTTGAGCGGGTAAAGTCGATGCCATCTGGCTTTGGTCAGCACGACATGTATCTTGTCACTGCCGACGCCGCCCATTCGCGCAGCAGTCTTGCGATTTCCCTTTGCGAGGAAATCAAGCGTCTCGGCTAGCTGGGTGGCAGGTTGCGACCAGATTCCTGATTCGATGATCGACCGTATAGAGCTCAAACAGCGCGCAGAACGACTTGCCGACGTTACGCGAGACGTAGGCACCCAGACGCCCGCAACTCGAGGCCCGGCATTCGGCCGCCCGCTGCTGGAAGAAAAGCCCGATTCCTTGCGCCGTCCCGCCCCAGCTGCAGCGCGCCTTCTCCGAGAAATCGTCGTACGGCGGATCTTTCACTTCAAAAAAGTCGAGGAACTCGCCGACTAACCAAATTTGGGCCTTCGAAGCCACCCCGCCCGGTAAACAAGCGCCGGCATAGCTTCGGGTTGCTGCCGCGTTCATAAATCATCGGTATAAAATTTGGTTCAAGAGCCGAGACTCCCCGAAGCGACCCTGACAAGCCGCCGAAACCTTTGGTTTCTGATTTTACCGATTCTGAAGATCACCACGCATAGGTCTTCTGCGTCGTAAAATCGATGTCGCTGGCGACGGCAACGCGCTTCGGAGCTCAAATCGCCCTTCGACAGGGCTGCTCCAGCGGCGTCAACCGGAGCCGTAGAGATCCTGCTCCAAACGGCGGTCGACGTCGTGCACCTGCTCCGCGGCTACTCCCTCCGCCACGAGGCGTCGATGGTACCGCGCATACGTCTCGCCGCCATGACGTAGCTTGCCTTGCTTCGCCATCGCTTTCTGGAATCGCAAGTAATAGGCCGGAAGCTCCGGGAGTGCGGCGGCGGCCCTGCGGCGGCGCAGCAACCATCCACCCGCGAGTATCAATAGGACGCCAGCTACGACGGCCGAGCGATAGCGTTCGAACCACTCGCGCCAAAAATCCGTCTTGGTCTGCTCTCGCCGGGTGATGTCGGCTAGCGACAGGAAGAGGCTTTGCTGCGACTCGAAGTTGTAGTCGACGACGTACTGCCGGAACAAATACGAAGCGGCATTGATGAACTGGCGGAAGTCCGAGGACGTCGCCACGGCGTCATTGGAAGGAGGCATGAGGTCGACCGGTTGCCAGCCGGTCCTCGGCAAATAAACTTCCGTCCATGCGTGGGCATTGGCTTCCCGCACTTCCAAAAGTCCGACCAGGCGATTGACGCCGCCGCCTTTGTAGCCGATCACGACGCGGGAAGGCACGCCTAGCGAGCGATAGAAAAGCGCCGTCGCCGTGGCGAAGTACTCGCAATGACCGCGGCGGTCTTTGGCGAGAAACTCCTGGAAGGCGTCCTGATCCGAAAACTGATTGGCGAGGGTCGCCTGAAAATGCTCCGCGAAATGCTGCTTCAATGTCGACGTGGCGTCCGCCAGCGAGGTTCGTTGCCGGTCGACGCCGACGTTGCTCAGCCAACTTTTGAAATATTCGGCTTGGGCAACGACGTCGGGGATGGCTAGGTATTTCTCACGCTCCTCGGGCGTCAGCTGGCGCAACGTTTCGGATTTGCCGGGGGCGACTCGTTCCGCGGCGGACGTGAGCGGCCGTTTGGCGACCTCCGGCCAAGGCAAGACGTCGGCGACGCGAACCGTATATTCGTAGGGGCTGAAGGCGACCGCTTTCTTCGTGATCGTCCCGGCGCGGTCGTAACGGACTCCGCCGAGACCGTTCGCCGGACCGCCGACGTCGACGAGGACGCCGGGGTAGAAAAGCGTCGACACCGACGACGGCTCCCGATAGATGGTCACCGCGTAAGGACTCGCGGCATGGTTCGACGATATGCGCAGGTCGGAAAAGGCTTCGTTTTCTTGCATTTCGTCGGACGCTCGTGACCACTTCGACCCGTCGAAGGTATCCAGAGTATCGCCGCGGAAGAGGGCCGTCGCCTCTCTTTTTTGTGCCCACGTCGGATCCGAACCGTCGGCGAGGAACGCCAGATCCTGCGAGGGCTCGATTTCGCCCCCTCCCGCCAGCTCGATGCCGCCCGAATAGCCGGTCTTTGATTTGACGCCGAAACCAAAAGAAAATGACAGCGAACGAGCCCGAGGGAACAGCACGAAGATCAGCGCCGCAGACAGCAGTCCGACTGGAAGAACATAGAAAAACTGGCGAAAGTATGCGAAGGGCAAGGCTTCGCCGAATCGTCGCCCTGCCTCGTCCGGCAAGCTCAAGTGCGCCGCATTGAGATTGAATAGCAAGATTATCATGAAGCCTATGAAGCCGACGTAGACCGCTGAGCCAGAAGCAAGCGAAATGCTGCTAACTGCCACGATCGCGATATTCAGCGTCGCGAGCCAGTAAGATCGGCGGGCGTTGTCTTGGAGCAAAAGCAGGGGCAGCGCACCGATGGCCAATTCGATGAGCAACGAGATGACGTTTTCGACGCTGCGGACGACGAGAATCCGTTCGAGCGTCGATATGGCAATCGTGCCGGAAAGGATCAGCGTCAGCAAGCGCCGATGCTGCCGGATGCGCCCCGCATAGGGTGAGACGAGCAGGAATGCGAGGAGAAAGTAAGGCAGGATGACCGCGATACGCGCCACGTCGGAAAATACGACCAACGTCGCGGCCACGATGATTTCGAGTTGCCAAGTAATGCGAAGATAGAGCAGCGGCGTCAGGCGAACGTTCATGGCGCGGTCTCCCGCGAGGCCGTAGCGTCTTGCAGCCATTCGACGCCCGACGGCGAGACGTCGAGCGTCTCCGACGCGACGCGGTGGCTGCCGGAGCGTCCGTAGCCTTCTAGTTCGCTCCGGCGCGCAAACGGCGGCAAAGCCGCTAGCATTTTTTGCGCTTGCGTGAGGGTTGCGATGTCCGAGCCCGCGCCCAGATCGAGCAGCCATGGACGCCGAGCTTCATCGAGGGCCGCCAGCACGGTCCGGATGCGGGACAAAAAATCCTCGTAAGCCTTTTCGTTCGGGAGGGTGGCGGCCGCGCTCAGCAGCGCCCGCACGCGAAGCAGCTGGTCTTCGCGCTCCGCGCGGTAGTTCTTCACGACCCAGTCGGCGGCCGGGCGTGCGGCGCTTTTCTTCCAGTCGACATCTTTCATCGACTCGCGGCCGACGTAGGCCCGATGGCCGAAGAAGTCGTGGCGCGCCTGCTCGAGGCTGAGCTTGTCTTTGAAGCGCACTCGCAGCGCTTTCAGCAGATCTTGATCCAGCGCCGGGGCGACCAGGAGTTCGGCGGGCACTTGACTGAGCTTGAACTTCTCCAAAATCCCGAAAGGGAACGTCGTCAGCTGCATTGCTAGGACGGATCGATACTCGCCGCGAGGCATGCCGCGGGAAAACGCCCGGAAGGTGTCGGTCGTCAGCGGCGCGATGCGCGCGATGCGGACGCCGGCGACCTCGTCACGGTCGCGGGCGATCAGCCGGAACGTCGGCGGTTTCAGCGTGAAGAGGCCGCGCATCGAGTAAACCGTGAACCAACGGCTCCGATTCGTCATGGTAAACGTCACTTCGAAGGGCTGATGAGCGTCGGTCAGGGTCGCTTGCACGGAGGTCATGCGACAACTCTTCATCGCGCGCTCGGACAACAGCCCCGAGATGATGAATCCGCCCAGACCGATGCTCAAGAAGACGAACAGACCGTTCAGACCCGAGGCAACGGCGACGAGGCCGAGCATCAGCACCAAGCCGAAGGCATAGACGCCAGGCCTGGTGAAGGAAAGTCCGCGGTTGACGCTCTTGTAATACAAAACGAGCCCCGGTTAGACGTCGACCTGCGCCAGCAGATCTTCGATCACAGCCGCCGCCATTTGACTCGAGTCGGTGACGACGCGATGCATCAGGCACGGGGGTGCCAGGGCTTGCAAGTCGTCGGGCAAGACGAAAGCACGCCCCTCGCGCACGGCGCGAGCTTTCGCCATTCGCAGCCAGATGACGGCACCGCGTGTCGAAACTCCGATGCGGAGTCGGGGGTCGGTGCGGCTACGATCAGCGAAGCGCTTGACGTATGAGGCGACGGCCGGGGCGACGTGCACGCGCTCGACGGCGCTTTGGAGCGCGAGGATCTGCGCCTCGGCGATGATCCCGCGCGGCACCGAGGCCAATGGATCGCGTGCGGCGGCTTGAAAGATCTCGAGCTCGCGCTTTTCTGTCGGATAGCCCATGCGAATGCGGGCGGCGAAGCGGTCGAGCTGGGATTCCGGAATGTCGTAGGTACCGGCATGGCTCAAAGGATTCTGCGAGGCGAAGACGATAAATGGCCGCGGTAGCTCGTAGGTCGTGCGATCGACCGTCACGTGACCTTCGGCCATGGCTTCCAGCAAGGCTGATTGTGTACGCGGCGAGGCGCGATTCAGCTCGTCAGCCAACAGGATTTGGGTGAAGACAGGCCCCTCGTGGAAAACGAAGGACCGGCGCTCGACGTCAAAGACCCCGACGCCGACGATTTCCGCCGGCAGTAGGTCACTGGTGAATTGAATGCGAGCCATTTTGAGGCCGAGCAGAGTCGCCAGGGCTTTGATGAAGGTCGTCTTGCCGACTCCGGGCACGTC
>JAYVBB010000085.1:0-14637 GCA_043750715.1 Pseudomonadota bacterium
AGCCGGTCGTAGAGGGACAGGCCCGCTTTGATCATGAACCGGGGCATGCCGCCCTTGTGGAGGATCGGAAAGAGCAGCTCGACCGGTTTCACCAGGTCGGGGGCGAGCTGCATGAGAATCTGCCGCTCGTGCAGCGCTTCCGTCACCAAGCCGAAGTCGCCGACGCGGCGCAGGTAGCGGAGCCCGCCGTGGATCAGCTTGGTCGAGCGCGAGCTCGTGCCGTCGCCGAGGTGCCCCTTCTCGATCATGTGAACGTCGTGCCAGCCGCGGCTCGCGAGGTCATGGAGGACGCCGGCGCCGTGAATGCCGCCGCCCAGGACCAACACGCGCACGCGTCGGGGAAGTTCGTCAGCGTAGCTCATCGATTTCCCGTATTTCCCATCATAACTTGGACTTATCCATGGACTTGGGGGCGTGCGGCTGGCTATACTCTATGAAAGTATCCCCAGGGTGTAAATGGTGACGACCGACAAATCCGCCTCGCTCGCGAACCGCGCCGACCGTTTCACGTCCCATGCGCTGGTCGAAGTGCGTAGGTTTCGGCATCTGCCGTTCTGGGTCCAGAGCGCCGTGCTGCTCGACATCAGCCTCGGTGGCTTCAAGGCCGAGTTCACAGGCGAGGCTTCGCTGAAGCCCGGCCAGCAGTTCTGGATTGCGGTGCCGCTGACGCCGCTCGGCATCTTCGCGCCGACACGGCTGCTATGCCGCGGCGAGTGCCGCTGGTTCGACGACAAGAAATTCCGCATCGGCGGGGTGTTTTTGAATCTCACGAAGACCGACCGCCATATCATCGAGCAGGTGATCGAAACGCTCAGGATCCGCGGCGGGCTGCCTCTCTAGCCACTTATGATCGGCGCGAACCAGCCGGTCTCGTCGCAGACGATGTCCTTGTCGTTTTCCGTATGAATGGTCCGCAGGCGGACTTTCACGCCTTGATCGCCGTCGAAATAAGAGTTCACTCCGAACGCCGAGCGGTGCACCGCCCACTCGATCGTCTTGCGCGCGGTCGGGATCGCCTTCATGAACCGTTTGGTCACGACGTCGACGTCGATGCGTTTGACTAGGAGCTCCTGCGAGTCGCTAGAGGCGGTCACCAGAGCTTGCCGCTCGAGGCGCGGTAAATCGACGATCGCTTCCCAGCGCGCCGTGGCGTCGCCCTCCCAGAAATCGTCGGCGACGGCCGCGATGACCAGGTAGTCCCGGTTCGCCACAGCCGAGTAGTAGTGAATGTCGGCGTTCTTGGCGCAGACACCACTCGAGCCCTTGTCGATCGCCATCCGTTGCGGCAGCAGCATCTGCCAGTCGCTGAAATTGCCGTCGGGAACCACCACCGCCGGTGTCTTGTTCTCCAGGCGGGGATCGATTCCCAGCACGACTTCGCCGAAGTCGTTCCACCCATCGCCGTCGGTGTCGGGCAGATCGAAGCGCGTGCCGAATTTGGCTTCGAAAAAGTTCGGCAGCCCGTCCTGATCTTTGTCGGCCATGGCGCCCGGGCCTAGGTCGGGGTCATAGGGGAGCTTCTCGTACCAACCCTTCCAAAGCGATGCCATGCGCCTCGCAAGCACGGAGTTGCCGCCGCGCTGCTCGATCACGGCACGCTTGAGCGCCATCTCGGGAGCCGAACCGTTCTTGACGTACTGCGCGGCCGCCTTCCAGCCGGAGATCAGCTGCTGCGGCGAAAGATCGCGCCCGAGCAGATGGCCGAAGCTCAGGATTTTGGCATCTTTAAAGGCGCCGGCCGGCAGCTCCGGGATCGGCACCGGATTCTCCGCGTCGCTGGCCTTCAGCAACGGCGCGACGCCGAGCGGGAAATAGTCGAGCCAGTAGCTCGTGCCGACGTAACGTATCAGCAGCTGGTCGAGGATCCCCTGACGGACGGCGCGGACCAGGTGGGTAGGCGCCGACGGGATCAGGTTCTGCAGATACATGTCGAGGAAGTGGCTGGCGCCGGTCTCGAGGACCTTGCCCTGGGGAAAGCCTTCGGTCGTTTCTGGCGCAAGGTGGTTGGCGTCGGTGAACATGCCCCGGTAAGGCGCGGCCTCGCCGAACCAGCTCGGATCGATGCCGGCTAGAGATTTGGTGGTGCCGATCTTGTTGACGGTCGCGATCAGGCCGAGCCGCGCGATCGGCACGGGGTCGCCGCTGAGCATTTCGGCGGAGGAATCGAGGGCGAGGCGCGCGAGCTGCTGGGACCATTCGGCCACCGAGCCGATCGGAAAGGGGGTGGCGCCCTTTTTCGTGCCGAGCGCCATCGCCGAGTCCTGGATCTGCACGAAGGTGAACGGCAGGCGTTGCCCGTTCCAGTTTTCGCAGGACGAAAAAGTGAACGGGGCGTCGTCGGGGTTCAGAATCGAGGGAAAATACGCCGCGGCCGTCGAGTCCATAACGACGTTGGCGGTCTCGTCGCGCGTGAACGCGCGCACCCACCAGACCGGCCACGTCACGACGTCGCCGACGGCTTCACGCGAGAGCAGCAGCTCGGTGCCCGTTGCCCCAACCACCGCCGTGCCGGCTTCGGCCGAAAGGGTGGTCCAGACCCCATCTTGGTATTTTTCCAATTTACCGTTGGCGAAACGTAAAATCTTGCGAACCTCTGAATTCAACGTGCCTTTTTGGGCGACGGCGCCGCCCCACTCGAAGTTCAGCGTTACAGCGCCGAGCGGCCGGAAGCCTAGGGCGATGGCGATGCTTTCGTTGTCAACCGCCACCGAGCCGTCACCGATGTCGAAGCCCGGGGCCGCATCGCCCAGGGGGTCCGCGAGCCCGCTCGGGATCTTCGTCCAGTCGTCGAAGAAGCCGTCGATTTTCAAGGTGCCCGGTGCAAGAACCGGCAATTGGTAAGGGTCGCGGCGCTTCATGCACGACGTCATCGTCGGCATTTCGTAGTCCAGCGCCCGCAGCTTGACGTCGGTGGTCAGGTAGTTTTTCTGCGGAACCTTCGGCTCGCGCGGGTCGACGCCGCCGGCGCCGTTGCCGCCCCCGCCGCCGTCCCCGTGCCCACCGCACGCGACGACGAAAATCGTCAAAGGCAGAGAGAGCCAGCGCGTCATGGGATTTCCTTGCAGGTCTAGTGCCGTGGGAGTTTGCGGGATCTTAATCCATTATCCCATGCGCCTACCCGAGGCGCCATCAGCCCTCGATTTTGGGGACCAAGTCCATTAAGCTAGCCCAGCTTTAAATCCATGCATGGCCAAGGTTCGGGAGAGTTGCTTATGGACGTGACCAAGTACAAGCGGCCCATGCCGAAAGGGAACGGGAAGCCGGTCCTCATCGACGGCGCCCGCACGGCGTTCGTCAAATCGTTCGGCGTCTTCGAAGACTGCGACGCTTTGGAGCTTTACAGCAGGACCATCGACGGTTTGATCCGCCGCCTCGAGCTCGATCCCGAGGAGATCGACGAGGTGTCGTGCGGCGTCGTCGTCCCTCAGACCAAAAACGCCAACGTCGCGCGCGACGCGATCCTGAACCTCGGGCTACCGGCACACATCCACGGCGTCACCCTGAACCGCGCCTGCACGAGCTCGATGCAGACCATCGCGGACGCGGCGCGTCAGATCGCCTTCGGCGATCCCTCGATGATTCTCGCGGGCGGCGTCGAATGCCTGTCCGACGTGCCGATCACGTACTCGCGCGAAGCGAGGAAGTTCCTGGTGAAGCTGTCGAAGGCGCGCACCGCGGCTGCCAAGTTCGCGATGCTGAGCGACTTCAGCGCCAAGGCCTGGCTCCCGAAGCCGCCGAGTCTGTCGGAGCCGCTGACGGGGCTGACCATGGGCGAGCACGCGGAGATCATGGCCAAACTGAACCGCATCAGCAAGGAAGACCAGGACGTCTTCGCCGTCGAATCGCACAAGAAAGCCGCCGCCGCGCAGGAATCCGGCTACTTCGACCAGGAAGTCGTGCCCGTCTGGCCGGCTCCGCGTTACGACAACTGCATCGACAAGGACAACATCATCCGGGCCGACACCTCGCTCGACGCGATGGCCGGCCTGAAACCGGCGTTCGACAAGAAGTACGGCACGCTGACGGCGGGCAATTCGTCGCCGCTCACCGACGGCGCGGCCGTCACGCTGATCGCCGACGAGGCGCGCGCGAAAAGCCTCGGCCTCGAACCGAAAGCCCGGATCAAGGACGTCGTCTTCGTAGCGGTCAATCCCTACGAGCAACTGCTGATCGGTCCGGCCCTTGCCATTCCCCTGATCCTGAAACGCAACAACCTGAAGCTCCAGGACGTCGACCGCTTCGAAATCCACGAAGCCTTCGCGGCCCAGGTTCTGAGCTGCATCCGCTCGATGGAGTCGGACGAGTTCATGGACCGCTACTTCGGAACCAAATCCCTCGGCAAGTTCCCGATGGACAAAGTCAACGTCAACGGCGGCGCGCTCGCCATCGGCCACCCTTTCGGGGCCACCGGTGCGCGGCTCGCGACGGCGATGGCCAACGAGCTCAAACGCAGCGACAAACAGTTCGGGATCATCGCCATTTGCGCCGCCGGCGCGATGGCCGGTGCCATGCTGATGGAGCGGATCTAACATGGGCGAATTCTGGAACGTCGAAAGAGAAGTAGGGAACGTCGCCGTCGTCGTTTTCGACCGTAAGGACAAAGACGTCAACGTCCTGTCCGAGAAAGTCCTACGCGAGCTGAACGGCATCCTCGACTCCTTCCAAGGCGATGCCTCGCTGGAAGGCGTGATCTTCATAAGCGGCAAGAAAGACTTCATCGTCGGCGCCGACATCACCGAGATCGCCGCGATGAAATCGGCCGAGCTCGCGACGTCGGGCTCCCGCCAGATGCAGGCCATCTTCCAAAAAATCTCGGACCTGAAAGTGCCGACGGTCGCGGCGATCCACGGGCAATGCCTCGGCGGCGGGCTCGAGCTCGCGCTCGCCTGCACCTGGCGCGTGGCGTCGAGTGACGCCCGCACCAAGCTCGGTCTGCCCGAAATCCAGCTCGGCCTGATTCCCGGCGCCGGCGGCACGCAGAGGCTGCCTCGCCTGATCGGCATCCAAGGCGCCCTGGATCTGATCCTCACCGGCAAACGCCTCGGCGGGAAAAAAGCCGAGAAGGTCGGCCTGATCGACGCCTGCGTCCCGGAGCAGCTCCTCAGGGAACAAGCGGTCCGCTTCGCCCAGCAAAAGAAACCGCACAGCCGCAAGATGCCGGACTTCAAGCCAGGCAAACTCGCAGCCGACCTCCCGAAATGGGCGACGGAAGGCAACCCGCTCGGCCGCAAGCTGATCCAGAAAAAAGCCCGCGAGATGGTCGACGACAAGACGAAAGGCTTCTACCCCGCGTCCTACAAGGCGCTGGAAGCCGTCTTCGAAGGCCACGACATGGCGCTCGCGAAGGCGCTGGAGCTCGAAGCCCAGCTCTTCGGCCAGCTCGCGGTGACCAGGGAAAGCGCCAGCCTCGTGCATCTCTTCCACGCGACGACGGCGCTGAAAAAGCACCGCTTCAAGGACGCCGCGAGAGAGCGCTTCGGCAAGACGAGGGCCCGCTCGGTCGGCATCATCGGCTCGGGCTTCATGGGTGCGGGCATCGCGACCATCGCCGTCGAGAAGGGCATGTCGGTGCGCCTCTCCGACCCGAACAAGGAATCGGTCGGACGGGCACTCAAGCACACCCGCGACTACTTCCAAAAGAAGCTAGACCGCCGCCGCATCAAATCGTTCGAGCTGACGCAAAAGCTCGCGCACCTGTCGCCGGGCGTCGGCCCGCGCGGCTTCAAGAACGTCGACGTCGTCGTCGAGGCCGTGTTCGAAGACCTGCACCTCAAGCAAAAACTCCTGAAACAGGTCGAAGCCGGCGCCGGCAAGGACTTCATCTTCGCGAGCAACACCTCCGCCATTCCGATCAAAGATATCGCGCAGGCCGCGAAGGATCCGTCTCGGGTGATCGGCATGCACTTCTTCTCGCCGGTCGAGAAGATGCCGCTCCTCGAAGTCGTCGTCACAGACCAGACCGCCCCTTGGGTCGCCGCCCGCACCGTCGAGCTCGGCCAGGACCTGGGCAAGCAAGTCATCGTGGTGAAGGACGGTCCGGGCTTCTACACGACCCGTGCCTTGTCCTTCTTCTTAAACGAAGCGTCGACGATGCTGATGGAAGGAGCCTCGATCGAGGCGATCGACGGCGCCCTCACCGCGTTCGGTTTCCCTGTCGGCCCGATCACGCTCATCGACGAGGTCGGGATCGACGTCGGCATGCACGTGCTGGAGACGATCCAGAAATCGTTCCCGGACCGCATGGTGACTCCGAAGGGACTGCTGCCGGTCGCCGACTCCGGCCGCCTCGGCCGCAAAAACAACAAAGGCTTCTACCTTTACGAGAACGGCAAAAAGGGGCGTCCGGATCCCGCGATCTACGACCTCCTCGGCATCGGCCGGACTGGGGACAAAATTCCCGCGGAAGAGATCGTCGACCGCTGCGTCCTGCAATTCGTCAACGAATCGGTGCGCTGCCTCGAAGAAGGCATTCTCGACAACCCGTACGACGGCGACGTCGGCGCGGTCTTCGGCTTGGGCTTTCCCCCGTTCTGGGGCGGACCGTTCAAATACGTCGACCTCGAAGGGGCAAAGACGATCGTCGAACGTCTCAAGAGCTTGGCCGACAAGCACGGCGCCCGCTTCAAGCCGGCCGCGCTGCTCGTCAAGCACGCCGAATCAGGGCAACGATTCTTCGCTGACGAGTGATGTCCAAAGCTACCCTCATCCTTTGGCTGGCTGGCACGCCCGCGTTCGCGCAGGGCGTCGCGCCGCCTGAGGTGAGAGTCGAGGCCCAGGTCGTCACCGAGCTAGAGGACCAGGCCCCGCGCCGGATCCAGGGCTCGCTGACGATCAGGAACTGGCGAGCGGACGCCGGTCGCTGCCTCTACCTCCCGTATCAGGACGCCGACTACGGCGAGGACCGCGGCACCAACCGGCGCTTCGAGGTCTTTTCCGGCAAGGCCGCCAAGATCAGCTTCGCGGGAGGCTTCCTGAACCTGAAGGCCGTCGCTCCGCAGGTGCTCGTCTCCCATCGCACGCCGGCGATGGTCGAAGTGAAGACGCCTGAAGGGTTTCAGCCCGGTGACGAGATCGTCCTGTCGTTCGAGGCCCGAGTGCCGCGGCTCCCGAGCAGCAATGGCGACGACTGGTTCTACGACGGCTTCCTGCCGCAACTGATGCCGCGCTGCCTCGCCGACGGCCTGGACCCGGCTTACTACCGGCCCTCGCTCGCGGCGCAGGTTTCCGGGCGGGTGCGCTTTCCGACGGGCTGGGAGTACCAGGGTCCGGGAACGAAGCTTGCCGACAACTCGGTCGCGATCGATCTGCGGGCCCGAACTTACGCCTTCGCCCTCGGCCGGAAGTTCCAGCACAAGACCTTCGCCGTCGGCGCCACCCGGGTCGACGTCGCCTATCTGACTCCGGGATTCGAGACCATCGCGGAAACGGTTGTCGCGGCCCTCCCCGTGATGGCAGCCATGTTCGGCCCTTATCCGCACAAGACGCTGGCGATCGTCGAGACTTACGAGCTTCAGCGTCATGGTCTCCCGGGCATCATTGCCATCAACAAGCCCGCGCAGCAGATCTTCGGGCAGGCGCAGAAAGAGTGGCTGAACTGGCTGCACTGGATCACAGCCGTACAAATTGCCCGCCAGTGGTACGGCGGCGCCGTGATCGCGCCGACCCCCGACGCCGACTGGCTGATCTCCGGAACGACCGAGTTCGCGACCACGGAAGCCCTGGCGAAGATCCCGTCGCGCTACGACCTCTTCCATTTCGCTGGCAGCCAGGCGTTTTTGACCTTCGACTATCTCCAGGTCTCGGAGTTTTCCGCCGCGACGCTGCGCCGCTACTCGCCTTTCGCCGTTCTGACCAGATCTGACTACGTGACGCGGGACGCCTGGAACGACCAGCATGCCCTGCAGTTCTCCAAGCACGCCTTCGCGCTCCGCCAGATGAAGAACTATGCCGGTGAGGCTGCCTTTTACGGCTTCCTCCGCAACTTCACGACGCAATCGTTGAATGGCCTGGTGACCCCGCAGGACTTCAAAACTTTCCTCGCGAGAATGCCGTCGCCGTTTTCGCCCCAGGCTCGCAAGGACCTGCACACCTTCCTCGACGCCTGGTGGCAGAAGGAAGGCTGGCCCGACTTCAAGTTCCAGGACATGAAGACGGAAACGCTGCCGGGCGGGCGCTTCCTGACGGTCGTGACGGCGAGCCAGGAGGGCGCGATCGATTTCCCGCCCATGGTCGGACTCGAGGACGACGCCGGGAACCGGCAAAAGGGCCGCGCGACGCGGTCGAAAGACGACCTCGGACTATGGCGGGCCGAATTCGTCAGCTTGAACCCGCCCGCCGAAGCGATCATCGATCCCGGGCACGAGGCGTTCGACTCGGACCGCTTCAACAACTCGAGCCGATGGCCTGGCATGGACTTCTTCCCCGGGGGCGCCAACACGTTGCGGGACGACGCCTACACCGTCGCCTGGTTCCCTTATGCCTTCCGTCGGCCAGGCGAGCCGTTCTCAGTCGGGGTCGGCTCGGCATTGTTCCGCTACATTCAGGGCGGAGCCTACGCCCGGATCGAAACGGCGCCGTCGACCAAGCAGTCGGCAGTCGAGGTGAGGCAGACCTTTCAGATTCCAAGCGTCGCGTTGGATACCGACCTCGTCTTCGACCAGAACTACGACAACGACCGCACGGCCGAGGTGGCGCTGCTGCGCTCGCCGGTTTTCTCCGGCGATCCGGTCGTCGGCTTCTCGGTCAAGGCCCGCCACCGCCAGCGGGTCGGCGAGCCGGAAAGCCGCCACCAGACGGCCGCGGCGTCGCTGAGCGTCAAGCCGCTCGGCCGCTCCCGGTCCTGTGGCTACGCCCTGGGCTTCGAGATCGAGAAGGCACCGGAGCAATGGGCTGACGGCTTCGCCTACGAACGAAAATACGGCACGGCAGTCGGCGACTGCTTCCTCACCCAGCGCATTTCCCTCGGCGTCCGCCTGTTCGCCGGCGCGCTCTTCACCGAAGGCGAGGTGCCCGATGCAGCGAAGTTCAAGCCGACGAGCCTGAAAGAGGCCCGTCTGATCCTCGACCAGCGGGGTCTCGGACGCTCGACGAAGCTGTCGTCGGCGGGATTCGATCTGCTTCTCCCCTTTTACGTCCCCCTGCCCAGCGACACGATGATCCTCTCGCGGCAGATGCGCTGGCGGCTCTTTTACGACTACGGTCGTTCCTACGACTTGGATCTCTATTACAGGTCGGCCGGATTCGGGCCGGTGCTGCCGTTCGGAGGCGACGTCGCCGGCGCAGGCTCGTTCGCTCTCACACGCCTATCCCTGCTTGTGATCGCTTACAGTCGCATCGGCAGTGACCAGCCTGCAAAACCATCGGTCGTCTTCGACTTCACCGGCGATCTCTGAGCGGAAGCGGCAGCCACCGGGACGACAGGTTCCGGTAGAGCCAGTAGGTGAACGCCCCGAGCACCGAGCCGATGGCGAAGCCCGCCAGCACGTCGCCCGGAAAGTGCACCCCGAGATACACGCGGGAAAACCCGACGAGAACGGCCAAACCGAAGAACGCCCAGAGAATCCGGCGACGAGGCAGCGCGAGCGCCGCGGCGACGGCGACTGCCATGCCGTTGGTCGCGTGATTCGACGGGAAACCAAAGTCGCTGCCGCATCGGTCCTGGACGACGCGCACGTCTTCCAGCTGATGACACGGCCGCTCCCGCGCGAAAGCCGGCTTCAGCACTTGGTAGGCGAGGCCGTCAGAGAGGCCGACCGTCAGTCCGATGAGGATGCAAAAGCTGACGAGATGGAGATTTTTCCTCGCCACTGCGTAGCCAACCAGGACGACGGCCGCGATCAACCAGGTCCATTTGCTCGAAACGCCGAGCATCGCCTGGTCCATGAGGGGACTGGCGAGTTGGCTGTTCACCGCCCGGAAGAGGGCCTCATCCATAGCGGCCAATGATGAGCTTTCCATCTCATCACTTATACCAGCTCAACCTTACGCAATCCTTAGATCTATTTCAGAGAACGAAAAATCGGCCAAAGCGGCCTTATTTTAAGTTGACCAGCCAGTCAATTATTGATATTCACCTGAAATCGCTTAACAAAATATCATTTCGGGCAGCCGGCAAAACGGGAAGGGCCCCCCTGGGGGAACTGGACGGGCAGGCGGTGGCGGGGCTTTCGGGGGGATTTATCCCCTCGGACGGGCCTGGGCGTTGCCGGCGGCGCTTTTCCTAGAAATTCTCGTCCTTTGCGGGCAGAAATACCTTCTGGTAGAAGTCCTGCGGCAGGGGCTCGTCGGCGCGATCGACCGGAAGCAGGTCGCGCGAGAATTCGACGCGCGGCTGACTGACGTGTCCCGATACGGATAGCTTTTTGAACTTCATTTGGCCGTTCTTTTCGGCTCGGGCGACTCTCACTTCGGCTTTCGGCTTCGCCTTGCGGACGACGGGACGGGCGACTTGGACCTTGGCTTCCTTGCTCGGCTGCATTGGGTCTTTCAGGTATTTGCCCGAACCTTCGTTTGACGCCTTCTTGATCGTCACCGGTGCATAGCGGTCGCCGCCGACTTCGTAGTGCCGGTCGCCGATCTTGGGAAGGCTCTTCGCGGCCTCCTGCGTCTCATGGCCCCGCGCGAAGGCGACCATGGTGAGAGCGGAAAAAAACAAGCTTCCTGCCAGTAATTTCCTGAACATAACAGACTCCTTCGGTGGCAGCCCCGAGTCGGCGACTGCGCCCAAGACTCCTTTCGGCCGCAGAAGTCGAGGACTTGAGCCGGACGGGGGCGGCGAAAGCTCGCGGCGGTTCCGACCGAAGAGAACCCCGTGGAGGCCTCTGAAGTCTTATGTCCCTGCTGATCATCGAACGCGGTCCGGGAGCGGGAAAGCGCCTGACGCTCACCCAATTTCCAGTCACGATCGGGCGCGACCCCGCCAACACCATCGTCATCGAAGACGACGAGGTGTCGCGCTTTCATTTGCGCATCAAACGGCGCGGTCGGCTGTTCATCTGCGAGGACCTCGAGTCCAAGAACGGCACGTTCATCAACGGCGACCGGGTGCTGAACTCCATCGTCAAGAACGGCGACAAGATTCTGGTGGGACTGACGGAGTATCAGTTCGTCACGTCGGAATCCGACATTCAGATCGCAACAGAAATCCTGAAGCTCGACATGGTCATCTCGGACGACCTGGGGCTCAAGGGACCGATCGACGTCGGCCACTGCGGCGAAGGCAGCAAATTCACGCCGATCCGGTTGAATCAGCAGTCGGTCGTCAACCAACTCAACGACGACATCCGTGCCGTTAAAGAGGTCTACGACCTCCACAGCAACCTGCTCGTGATCGACGACCTCGAGGAGGCGAGCAAGGCCCTCCTCAAATCCGTCGGCAAACTGATGCCGTCGGCGGCCCGCGCGGCCGTGTTCCTGTGGACGGCGGCGAGCCGCCAGCTGTTCCCGGCGGCCGTCCGCCATTACAAGAAAAAGAAGGAAGGCTTCGTCCTGAGCCAGCGCTCGCTCGAAGACGTGCTGACGCGGAAGCAGGGCGTGCTGCTGATGGCGGACGCCGGCGTCACCCAGTCCGGCAGAAACCGGGTCGTGCTACCGATGATCCACAACGGGGAAGCCATCTGCGTCCTCCACATCGAATCCGACAACCCGCGGCAGCCCTTTGGCGCCAAGGAGTTGGAGCTGGTCCAGGCGCTCGTCTCGCGGTGTGCCCCGAGCTTCGAGGCGATGCTGCTCCGAAGAGAGCTCGACGCCTGGATGGTCGGGATGATCGAGACGATGGTCGCGACGATCGAGGCCAAAGACACCTACACCCACGGCCACTCCGAGCGGGTCAGCCGCTATTCGATGGCGATCGCCGGCGAGCTGAAGTTGAACCGCGAAATCAAGCGCCTGCTGATGGTGAGCGCGCTGTGCCACGACATCGGCAAGGTCGGGATCCCCGACTCCATCCTGAAGAAGGCATCGATGCTGTCGGCCGAGGAGTACGACGAGATGAAGCTCCACCCGACGATCGGGGCGGACATCGTGTCGCATATGCCAAATGCCGCCCGCTTCATCTCGGGCGTGAAGCACCACCATGAGAAGTGGGACGGCTCCGGCTATCCTGACGGTCTCGCCGGCGAGGAGATTCCCTTCTTCGGCCGCATCGTCGCCATAGCCGACGCCTTCGACGCCATGGTGTCGGGCCGCTCCTACTCGGGTTTCATGGAGCAGGGCGATGCCATCGAGCGCATCGTCGAGGAGAGAGACCTCTTCGACCCCGAAATCCTCAAAGCGATGGTTCGTGCTCACGAAAGTGGCATGTTGACGCCCAAGACCTCGACGGCGAACAACACGCCCGGGGAAGACGCCCCGGACGACGAAGGGCCGGCGCAGCCGAAAACGATGAAGCCCAAGAAGCTGGGCAAGAAGAAGTAATCGTCATTCCCAGGGAAGCGCAGCGACCCGCTGGGAATCTAGGGTCTGGATTCCCAGCCACTCGGCCTTTGGCCGCGTCTGGGAATGACGAGACCGCCATGGTACAATTCCAGGAAGACTTCCAAGAATTTCAGGCCTAAGGAGCATTCCTATGTGGGGAGAGCTGGCGCAGAGCCTGCAGCACGCCAACGGCTACGTACTCGCCATTGCGATCATCGGATTTCTGGCGACGGTGGTCTTCTTTGAGCGCTTCATCATGCTCAGAGTCGTCTATCACATCGATTTCAGTAAGTTTTTGTCGAACCTGAAGAAGATGGTCGCGGCCGAGGACCTGGACCGGGCGATTACGCTGTGCAAGAACACGTCGGCGACGTCACTCCCCCGGATCGCGATGCGAGCCCTGGAGGCGGCCGAGACCGACCCGACGAAAGTCCGCGGCACGATCGAAGAAGAAACGATCGACTTCCTTCCGGCGATCGAACGCCGCGTCGGCGTCCTGCCGGCCTTCACCCTCATCATCATGTTGATCGGCATCCTCGGGACGATCGACGCTCTGTGGTCGGCCTTCCAATCGATCGACGTCCTCGACACCGCCAGGAAGCAGGCGACGCTTGCCCAAGGCATCGCGAGCGCGCTCAACCCGACGGCTCTCGGTCTGGTCTTCGGCATGGGCCTGATGGCCGGCTACTACCTCGTCAAGGGCATGGCCGTGAACCTCGTCGAGCGGCTCCACCACGGCGTCGCCGTTCTCAACAACCTGCTCGTTCCCCACGAAGCCGTAGCCTACATGCCGATGGCGGGCGGCGACTCCTCGCATTCGTCCGGCGGCGGTAGTGCTCCCCAAGAATTCGCGGCGCCGAAAGAAGAGGCGGCCGCCACGGCGGAAGAATCCTTTGATGACGTATCGGTCGAAGATATTAAAGACGAAGAAGAGATTATCTGACGACAGCTGGGCGATCTCGACTGTGATCGTCGGCCTCTTCGGACTCTTCGCCATCGTCACCTTCGGTCTCAGGGTGGTCAACCTCGCCTGGGTCTACGGAGTCGTGCCCGCGGAAATCCCTGTCGCGACCGCCGCGATCCAGGATCCGGGTGCCTACAATTTCCGCGAAGAGCCGCGCGACACGATGACGCCGCAGACTCCCGCCGTCTTCCTGACGACGGAAGCCTTTTACTTTGGCGACATGGCGGCCTTCTCGACCAACTTCGCCGACCCGCGCGGCAAGTTCATGATCAAACACGTGGACGGCGAGCCGCAGCTGCAGACGCTCGTCCAGACGATGTCCGACTGGGTTACGAATCGGACCCAGCGGGAAAACGTGCCGATCAACAAGGTGCTGGTGTTCGTGCCGGCCGGCGACATTCCGATGCCGATCGTCATCCAGGTGCTCGCCGGGCTGAGAAAGTCGCCGCAGTTCTCTCGCGTCATCCTTGGCAGTGGGTTGATGTAAATGGCCAGACGTCCGAAAAGATGGGCGGAACGCGCGACGGCGGTCAGAGACCGCCTCGACGAGAACCTGCATTGGTTCCCTTGGCCGTTCTTCATCGCTTTCGGCCTGGTGCTGATACTAACGGGCCACATTCTTTTCGGGACCAATCCGCGCGCCGGCAACCCGGCTAACATCATCAGCTTCCCGTCCGAGCCGCGGAAAGATTCCGCGATCTGGATCTCAGTGACGCCGATCGACGACCAGATCGTCGTCACGACCAACGACCGGAAAGTCTTCAAGTGGCGCCAGCAGGTGCGCACGGTCGAGGAGCTGGGGCCCTTCGTCGGCTATCTGAAGGCCCGGGTCGCCTCGGAAATCCAGGCTGCAGCGCTGGCCAAACAGGGACTGCGGAAACAGGTCACGACGGTGATCGCCGCTGACCAACGCCTGAAATACCTCCACGTGCGTCCGATCATTTATGCGCTGGCGGAAGCCGGCATCTCGCAATACGCCTTCGAGACCCAGAATCCGGTGGTCGCCGCCGCCGAGCCCGCACACGGCCCTTCGGAAGGGCACCACCAATGAAACAGGTCATGGTCGATAAGAAGGGGAAAGGCGGCAGCAGGAAGCCCAAAGGGGTCGCCGGCCTAGACCTCCACATCGAAGTGCTGCAAAACGGTGCGACGATGGTCCGCAAGGTGAAGCCGCTGTCGCGGGTCGGCACGCTCGCCCTGACGTCGGCTAGCGACGGCGAGTTCGCGCTGCCCCACTACCGGATTCCGCAGGGCAAGCT
>JAYVBB010000086.1:0-7515 GCA_043750715.1 Pseudomonadota bacterium
TGTGGTCACATGGATAGCGGCTGACTGGACTGCGAACTCGATCAATCGCACGGAAAAATATTCCGGCGTCTCGCGAGCCTTGCCGATTGCGCGCCGGAGGGCTGACACCTGAGATTCAAAATGTTTGCGGATGGGCCGTAGAATGTGGCGGTCATTGGGGATTGCCGCCAGGTCCTCGCTGAGAATATCGAGGATGTCTTCAATCCCGTCGAGTCGTGCATTGACATCGCCAGGCTGCACCATCCAGGAAAAACAGCAGTTCGAAAGGGCAATCAGGTGCCCTGCGAGATTGCCGCTATCTACCGTGGAAACGTATTTCGGCTCCAGCGGCTGCAGGTTTGTTGTGTCGTACCAATTGTAGAGGTGACCCTGGTACTTCGCTTCACGCGCCCGTTCTTCGACGGCCACCAAGGCGCTGCGCGCCCGGCGCTTCTTCAGCGAACGGTTCAGCCCGCCGTAGTACGGCGCGACCGTAGCAGCGATGTCGGCGTCGGCTAGCAGCTCGATGTGAGGCAGCGTCCGGATCCGGCGGATCAGGTCTTTGAGCTGGTCTTTGACGCGTGCGACGAGCGCATTGCGCGCTCCGTTCATGACGTCGTCGAGGGTCGCCGCGAAGGTCGCGTCGGGCTCGTCGATCAGCCGGTCGGTTTCCCGGTGGTCCAAAACTTTTTCGAGGTTGAGCTCGAGCTCGAGCGTCGCCGTCAGAACCGGCATCGACTCACGGCAGCGTGTGAAGAGGGTCTTGCCCTTCAGCTTCGCCTTCGAGAGCTTCGCGACTTTGTGTTCGAGCACTTCATGGCGCGCCTTGGCGGCCGTAGCTTGTACGTCTTTGTACCGCCGGCGGGCCAACGCCGTGATCTCGGCGGCCGGGGCACCGTCCGGAAACTGAAGAAAGTGCTTCCGCACCTCGTCCTCGGATCCTAACCAGCGCAGCTCGGCCGGCCGGAGCACCAGGTCGAGCAATGCCCGGAGCGCCCCTTCCGTCTGATTGAGCGCCAAGGAGGCGTCGGGCGACTCTTCGACCCAGAACTCGAGGGCGAGCCCCCGGTCATTGATGCGCAGGGTGGCGCGACGAGGCTTCGACGTGCCAATAGCTTTGAATAAATTCGGTATCTTACTGAACCAGGACACGGCACCTCACTTTCATTGGTGAGTATATTGCGATGTTGCCGGTTCGGGCGAGCTGTATTAGCAATAATAGTAACGATCCTACAAACCTAGCCGAGGTCCGCCTTGAAGACGCTGCTTGCGACCTGTCTCTGCTCGATCCTCGTCCTCGCCTGCCGGACCAATCCCGGCTCGAGCACGAAGGACACGAACCCCGACGGGCCCCAGTTCTCCGGCATCCAGTTGAAAATGAGCGGCGACGCCAGGACCGGCAAAATCACCGCGAAGTTTCGCTTCCAGGATGCGCCGTTCAGCAAAGGGCAGAAGGTCAAGCTCGTCTGGGACGTCGTTAAAAGCCGCGAAACCCTGGTGAACTGCTCGGCTCTACGCCATGACGCCGAAGTGAAGCTCGCGGGTGAGGGTCAGGAAGGGAGCTTCGAGGCCGAAGTCGACCCGAAGCTGTTCGACGACTTCCTGCATCCGGATCCGGCGGGAATCTCCAAGGTCGACTGGCAGGCATTCCAGAAGTACGAAGGCCCGGCGAGGGTCGAAGGCTGCCTGCTCAAGCCGGAAGGCGAAAAGCAGCTGACCCAGGACGGAATGGTGCAGGGCGAAACGCCCGATTTGGCGGCAAGCGGCCTGAATCTGCAGGAGGAGGCAGCCGGGCCCCTGCCCGAAATCGTGAAATACGGCCAAATCTGCGCCGACAAGCTCGGACCTATCCCGTCGTTCAGCTGCAACGACGACGGCCAAGTGCTTCCGATCACCGTCACCCAGCCCAACGGCACGGTGACGACGCCGACGACTCCGGTGCCGAAGTGCGACCGCCCGATCTACCTCGGCACGGGCGACAACAACTACTGCAAGCCGTTCGCGCGGATCGGCCGCCTCAAAACGAAGGAAGGCGTCGAGACGACGTTCATCTGCCGCCAGTACGGCCAGGTGCCAGGCCCGGAGCATCCGCTATTCAACGACGTCGCGATCGTTCAGCACAGCACGGTGACCGGCGAGACCTGCTGGTTCCAGGCGCTGAGCAGCTCTTCCGGTCCGCTGTACGGCAAGCGCGTGCCGCCGCCGACCGAGCTCGCGCGCCCCGAAGGCCTCGACCCCCGGGCGAAAAACGCCGAGCAATTCTGGCTGCCGCCGCAAGGCACGGCCGGCATCAACTGCGTCAACTGCCACGACAGCGATCCGTTCATGCACAGTCCGTACGTGGACCAGGTACGGCAAGGGGACGCGCCGCTCGTCGCGAGCTCGCCCAAATCCAAGTACATCATGCTCGGGCCCCAGTTCGGTTTCGGCAACTGGCCGACCGCCTACAACGTGACGCCCAGCGGTAACGCCGTGTGTGACACCTGCCACCGCATCGGGTCGCTCAACACCTGTGAAACCTGGGTGCGCGACTCGTCGAACCGCAATCCGTTCCAGAAGACGTCGCGCTACCTGAAGAACCAGAAGACGTCGCTTGCCGGCAAGTATCCGCTCTCCTACTGGATGCCGCCGCCGGACGGCCAGGACGTGCACCACACGTCGGTGGCCGACTGGAACGAGATCGCGGGCCCCGCTTACACCCGGCTCGAAAAGTGCTGCAACAGCCTCGGTACCGCGAACCCGTTCGGGTCCCAGGCCCGCTACGGCAAGAAGCTCACGAAGCAGCAGATCGACGACCTGGCAGCGCAGGGGTGCGGCATCTCGCGCACGACCTTCATGGACGGCGACACGAACCAGATCGAATCAGGCCTGCCTCTCGACACCCTGAAGCTTCCCGACGGCTTCAAGATCTCCGTCTATGCGATGGTCAAAGGCGCCCGCTCGCTCGAGCTGAGTCCCAACGGCACGCTCTTCGTCGGCACGGGCGGTTTTTCGAACCCCGACAACAAAGTCTACGCCGTCCGCGACGAAGACGGTGACGGCGTCGGTGAGAAGGTATTCCGACTCGCCAACGGACTCGACAACCCGAATGCCGTGACGTTCAAAGACGGCGACCTCTACATCGCCGAACGCACGCGCGTCAGCAAAATGGCCGACATCGAAAACAACCTCGCCAACCCGCCCCAGCTGCAGACGGTCAACTCGACGGCGCTGCCGACCGGCTCCGGCCACTCGTGGCGCTACATGCGCGTCGGCCCGGACGGCAAGCTCTACATCGGCGTCGGTTCCAACGGCAACATCCACGCACCTGACCCGAAGTACGCCCGCATCATTCGCATGAACACCGACGGCTCGGGCGTCGAGGACTTTGCCAAGGGCGTCCGCAACACCGTCGGCTTCGACTGGGAGCCGGGTACCGGCGACTTCTGGTTCACGGACAACGGACGCGACGCGCTCGGCGAGAATCAGCCGCCGGACGAGCTGAACCACGTCACCGCCGCGGGTCAACACTTCGGGCATCCAAGCTGCCACGCCACGGGCATTCTCGGCACGACGTTCCCCGGGGCGCCAGCGACCTGCGACGGCTTCGTCGCTCCGGCGCGCGACCTCGGACCACACGTCGCGGCGCTCGGGATGCGCTTCTATACGGGAAGCATGTTCCCCGCCGCTTACAAGAACGCGATCTTCGTAGCCGAGCACGGCTCCTGGAACCGCCAGGACCGGATCGGCTACCGGTTGATGGTGGTTAGGCCGGGCGACGGCGGGCTGACGTACGAGAACTTCGCGACCGGCTGGCTCGGCAGCGATCAATCGGTATGGGGACGCCCCGTCGACGTGCAGGTGATGCCCGACGGAGCGCTGCTCCTCTCGGACGACCAGGCCGGCGCGATCTACCGGATCACCTACCAGGGCCACTAAAAAGACCCCCCCGGATGCAGGATTCCTGCGTCCGGGGGGCTTTGGGCCATTCCATCACCGACGGGGACTATTTCCTCTGATCGGTTTTTTCGTTGCCCGTCTTCTCGGTGCGCTGAGCGCCTTTGCCCGAGTCGGTACCACGGGCACCTTTATCCATGCCCTTGTCGTCTTCACGACCCGGGTTTTGTTGACCTTGTTTTTGTCCTTGGTTTTTGTCGTTGCGCGGCTCGATCATTGTGAACTCCTTAGCGTTGGACACGGAAACGGCAACTAGCCGTTTCTTTCAGGGTTAGGGGCGTGGGGAACTTCCGCGTCGCCGCCTTCGGGGGCGCGCGGCGGCGTTTCCTCGGGACTCGGATCGGGGCGGGGGTTACCCGGCCCATGGGTTTTCTGTTTTTTGTTTTGTTCGCTCATGGCATCAACGGCCTGTCGTGATCGGAGGCGCCGCGGTCGATGACCGGCGTCTCCGCGGATTTGGGGAAGGCGCGCTCGGTGTCGACTCTTTCCGTCGCGGCACGGGATTCACCGCGGGAAGAAATGTCGTGGCCGCCGCTGTCCTTCAGGATGTCTTTCGCTTTGGAAATCCACCCGGAGTCGTCGCAATGGACGGAGAGCAGCACTTTGCCTTCCCGGACCAACCCTTCGAAGCGCTTCGCTTCGTATTCGGGGATGCCGGAACCTACGAGGCCGCCAGTGACGCCGCCCAGAGCCGCACCCGCGCCGAGGCCGGCCAAGGCCGCCATGATCGGGCCCGAAGCGATCAATGGACCGACGCCCGGAATCGCCAGCGCGCCGATACCTGCAAGCCAACCGATCGTGCCGCCGATGATGGCGCCAGCGGTGCCGCCGGTGGCGACCCCTTCCGGTGACTTGGTTTGTTTTTCGTGACCGAAGTCTTTGCTGCCTAAATTGCGTTGCATGAGAATCGAGATGTCCGTGTTGCGGAAGCCCGCCTCACGTAGCCGGCTGACGGCGTTTTCCGTCTCCGCTTCGCTCGAAAACAGCGCGAATACGGAAGTGTTCTTGCCTGTCATGGTTTTGCTCCTTGCTCGAGTCAGTCCAACGCGTTTGACATTGCAGCATCCATGCCACGATTTTTGTTTTTCCTATCGACAGTTCGGCAGTTTACCTGTCGGCAAACAAAGACAGCTTGTCTCCCATCCGTCCTCATCTGCGGAAACATGAGAGTGGCATCCGACTTGCTTACCGATATCCGGAGGTTTCCATGAAATTGAGCCGACGTTGGGCAATCGGGGCGGGAGTCGTCATAGTCATATTTTTCGCGGCGCGTTGGATGTCGTGGAATCGGCTGCGCCCCGTCATTGCCTGGGGGACTCGGACGTTTTCCGGCATCGAAATCTCGATTCGCGGCGACCTCGACGTGCTCCCTCACGGTGACGCCAAGCTCGAAGCCGAAAACATCCGCATCACCGACAGGCGCGACCACGTCGCGCGCGGCGCTTTCCTCGAAATCGAGCGCTTCAGTACGACGTGGCATTTGCCGGCGCTGCGGGCTCACGACGTGACGCTCAAAGACACGACCATCGGTACCACACGGCTTTATTTGGACCGCTTCGCCTCCGGCGAAGACGACGCTCGGCAGGACTCCGCCAAGGAAGCCGAGCCCAGCGATTGGAAGGTCCATTGGGAACATTTCGTAGTCCCTTCGTTCATCCTGCTCCGCGGCGACCGGAGCGTCGTCGACCTTTCGGGAACTCTCGAGGGGCGCATGACGCTCGACCCGCTGGAAGTGTCAGGTAAAGTCGACGTCAAAGGCAAGGACCTGCGCCGGACGTTGGCGGCGTTCGACTACCCGATGACCGGGCAAATCGCCCGCTACCGGGTGACCGGCGACGTCCGTTTCACTCCCGATCGCCTCGAAATCGCAGGACTGGAAGCCAAGCTGCAGGACAGCGACGCTAGAGGCAAACTCGACCTCGCCTTTTCGCCCGTGGCGGTCAAGACGTTTCTCCACTTCAGCAAGCTCGAGTTCAAAGACCTCGGCGCCTTCGTGCCTAAGAAGATGCAGGAGGAGCTCCCCTCGACGCGTCTAGAGGCGGCCCGTCCCTCGTTGTATTCGCAAGCTCCCATCAGCACCGACTGGCTCCGGGGCCCTCGGCTGGACATCCAGGCAAAGGTCGACCAGTTCGCGGGGGACGGCAAGGCGTCCTTGATCCATTCCTTTGATCTCACGGTGAAGGTCGGGGACGGCAAAGCCGAGATTTCCGTCCCCCGGTCTTCGATCATGGGGGGCAACGTCCGCGCCGATCTGTCGCTCGCGGCCGTCCCCGCCGGCATGAACGCACGCCTCGCGGGTACGGCGCACGAAATGCGCACCGGACGCGTCTTCCAGGAGTTTCTGTCGTCCAACGAGCTAAAAAAGAAAAAGTTCGGCAAGTTGAAGGCCGACGAGATCTTTCAGGGTCAAATGGACGCCTTCCTCGACGTCGCCGGGAGAGGCGAGTCGATGAGCGCCATCATGGCAACTCTCGATGGCGAAGCCGGAATCTACGTCGGCGAGGGCAAAGTCAGCAGCCTGCTGGTCGAGATCCTCGGCCTCGATCTGACGGAGTCGGTCGGCGTCCTCCTGGCGCGCAATCAAACCGTCGCCATGCAATGCGCCGTGGTGGGCGCCAAAGCGAAAGACGGCGTTCTGACTTTCGACCCGGCGTACGTTTCGACTTCCGATTCCGACCTGCTCGCCAAAGGCGAGCTCGACCTGAAGAACGAGGAAGCGAAGCTCGAGCTTCGCACTTACCCGAAAGATCCGAGCCTCGGCTCGTTGCGCACGCCGATCAAACTCAGCGGGCAGCTGGTCGATCCGCGCGTTCGCTTCGAAACGAAGGATCTCGCGGGCCGTCTCGCGATCGGCATCGCGCTCGGGCTCCTGAATCCTGCGGCTGCCTTGCTCGCGACGATCGAGCCGGGAAACGCGCCCGCACGATCTTGCGAAGAATATCGCGCTAAGTTATTGCGCCTTCGTAACGCGCACTGAATTGGTGGCACGAAGATTGCTCTATGGAGCGCAATCTTCGCGTCAACCTTACGCGCTTTACGGAGCAGGCAACATGTCTTTTCACCGCTTCCTCGTCTCGTCTCTACTCGTCACGACTTCGCTCGCGCTGGCCGCGTGCTCGAAGAAGGAACAAACCGAGGGCTCAGACCAGCAGAATCTGCCCGCGACGGCGCCGGAATGTCCTGCCGATCGCAGCGCGCGCTGCGTCGACGTCAAACAAAAAATTGCGGATCTCGAAGTCTCGCAACGCAAGGCGGCGGACGACGGCGATACAAATGCCATGGCCCGCAGCGGGTTGGAGCTGAATCATCAGCGCGAGCTGCTGTCCCTGCTTTTCAATCCCACCACTAACCAAGAGTCGTTCGACGCCCTCGAATCGAAATACGAAGAGCTTACTGCCGTTTTGGAGCGCGAGCTGGCGCATTTAACCCAGCCCGAAGACCCGGCGGTGGATCCTGGCAAGACCGACCAACGCATCGCGGCGCTGGTTTACCACGAACGCGAAGTGAATGCCGTTACCTCCGTTATGGATGATTTTGGTGCTCTTTACATTGCCGAGTCACCGCTCGACGCCGCGGGTAAACCCACTTACCAGGAAGTGA
>JAYVBB010000087.1:0-4673 GCA_043750715.1 Pseudomonadota bacterium
TCGACCCGAAGACGATGAAAGTCGAGACGCTCGCCGGGTGGCCCGACAAGCGGGAGCGCGGCTACCACAGCTTCGCGCTGCTGCTCAAGGACGCGAGCCTGCTCGTCGGCGGCGGCACCTTCGCCAAAGGCGAGATTTCCGCCGAGATCGGCTGCGAGCAGCCGACGCTGCGCCGCTTCGCCCCACCCTACCTGTCGCGAGGACCCCGGCCGACTTGGGCCTCGGCCGACGCGGTCACGATCAAGCCGGGGGGAGCCAAATTCACGGTCGAGCTCGGCCAGGCGGCATCGCTGGATCCGGAAAAAGGCATGGCGCTGCTGGCCCCCGGTGCGATGACTCACGCCTTCGATCAGAATCAGCGGTACGTGCCCCTGAAGTACAAGCAGGAAGGCACCAAGCTGACGATAGAACCCCCGGTGGACGCTCAACTCGCGCCCCCGGGGGAATACCTGCTCTACGCTCTCAGCTCGGACGGTGTTCCCTCGGAGGGACGACTTGTCACCGTTTCGAAACAGAACCAGTGACGAATGAATTAGAACACCGCTCGGGCAACGGGGTCAGGCACGTGCCTGACCCCACGTGCCCCACGTGCCGGACGGTCGTCTGTGCACGAAAAATCTATCCGTTTGTCTGGGATTGACCGCGCGAAACAAGACTCGGCTCTTGGCCAAAATGCGCATGACCAAAGAATTTACACCTCGCAGCGGGGCGCAGGGGCGTCCGTTTGCGCTGCCGTTCCTGACACCTAGCGATTTTTGGTCGAGTTTTTCGGGGCTCGAGCCGATACGTCACCCATGCTTCCGAACGTCTTGAAATTGGCGCCGCTTATCGCGATGCTTTGCTTCTCGTGCAACCCTCCGGCAGGCGGGGGCGGCGCGACGGCCGAGGCAAACAAGAAGAACGACGCGGGAACGGCGCCGGCAGGCTGCCTCGCGATCGTAGGCGGCACCGAGTCGGAAGCGCAGCCGGCGATCGGCATGCTCTACCAACGCAAGGGCGACCAGATCTTCATCTGCACCGGCACCTTCGTCAGCCAGAACACGCTGATCACGGCCGCGCACTGCTTTCCCTTCGGCCGCGACATCTACTATTCACCGGGAAGCAGCTGGGATCTGACCAACGAAGAGGTCGTCAACCAGGTGACGCGTGACGCCGTACCGTCGACGAAGGTCGTGCTGTCGCCCGTGAAGATTCACAACGGCTCGGGCATCGCCAGCACGGACAGCCACATGGACCTCGCGGTGGTGATTTTCCCAGACAATACCGCACCCGCGACGCTTCCCATCCTCGGTCGACCCGCCGTTGAGGGCGAGCCGGCGGAGCTCTTCGGTTACGGCCGCACCGAGATCGACGGCAAGCACGCCGACGCCCAGTCGGGCACGATGACCGCGAAGCGCCACGGCAGAAACAAGGTTTCCAAGCCCGAGCAGCTGCTGAAGAGTTATCCGAATACCCTGATGCTGTTCGGCGCCGCCTCCGGGACCGGCCAGGACAAAGCCCTCGCCTCGAACGGCGATTCGGGCGGACCGTTGCTCGTGGACGGCGCCGTCGTCGGCATCGCGAGCACGGCGAGCCTCTCCAAGTCGCTCGGCGACGTCACGAAAGAGGAAGCGTTCACCGTCTATGCCGACCTGAGCTCGACCTACGCCCGGGATTTCTACCGCGAAGCCGAGCAGGCCGGCGCGACGTTCAGCTATAGCCAGGACGTCATCGGCGGCAAACACGACGTCCGCCCGAGCGCCGAAAAAGCCTGCGACTAAGGCGTTTCGCCCAGCAGCTCAGCCAGCCGCCCACAGACGGCGTCGAGCCGCGAGTCGGATGCGGTGACGGGGTCGAAGACGTCGAAAAAGAGGAACCAGGACGACGAACGCCGGAGCGCATCGGCCCGATCAGCTCCGATCAATCGCGCTTTGCCGGCGATGAAGTCGATCGTTTCCCTCGCGTCCGCGAAGGCGTTCTTTAGCGTCGCATCTTCCGCCATGACGTCGAGCAGGAGCTGGAATCCCAGCGCCTCCTCGAGGCGGTAAGCCCCTGTCTGATACTGCGCGCCCGAGCCTCGGCCGGCATCGCCGGCGAGCTGCTCGAGCGACAGCTCCGTCACGGGATCGACTCCGAGCAGGCGCAGCACCTTGACGTCCGGCCGGCTGGTCGGGGGAAATCGGTCCTGAATTCCGGAATAGGCTGCATTCACCCGCCGGACGACCGTCGCCCACGCGTCGCTGTCGATGCAGCTCAGCGCCGGGTTGGTCGCCAGCGCGGCATGGCGCCACCGGTTATAACCCGCGCTCTTTTTCAGGCGTGTCAGCGTTCCGAGCGCGACCGTGTTGCCGAGCTCGTGGTTGAAGTCGGTGTTCGGATACGGGTAGTAGCGCGCGGAAAGCTCGAACGTCACGCCGCTCGGGTCTTTCGCGAAAACCAGATGACGGTAACGGGGCGAGGCGCCGGATGCCGTAACGAAAGCCGCGAACGCCTCTTTCACGGCGGCATCGACGGTGCCGTGCTCGTCGCCGTAGGCGCCTTCCCAGCGGGGATATTGACCCCAGATCGGGCGCGTCGGCGTGCCGTGGCAGCCGGCGCAGCGCGCCACGTCCTCAGTGACGGTGGGCAATCCGGCCCGCGAAAAATCGATCGTCCCGAAGCGGTAACGACCGGAGGTCGCGTCGAACTCCGCGAATTCCAGCAGCTGATAGCGAGGGTCCGTCGTGACGCCGCTCGCGGCGAGGAGAAACCGGGCGTCGGAGCCGAAGAGAATCTGCCGCGGAGCCGAGGGAGTCGCCTGATGCAGCGACTTCGAGGCGTGCATCAGCACGAAGTTCTCGTGCAGCGACGGCGGCAATGCCGCCAGGAACTCGTCGAGCGTCGCCGCAGGGTGCGACGCCAGGTACGAGGCGAGTCCCGGTGCCGTCAACGGTAGCGACAGATCGGCCGCCCGGGCGGGAACCGTCGCCAGCGCGAGGAGCGATAGGAGCGCGAACTTCATGGCTTTCTCCGGCAGATTTGCCAGAGACTATATCGACCCAGGCGCTCCAGAGCCAGGGTCGATCCTGAGCCACAGCGAAGGATCTCGGTGATTACAGCTCCCTGGCTACCGGCTTGGCCCACGCTACGCCCAACGTCTCGGCGAGATCCTTCGCTGGGGCTCAGGACAGACCCCCGGCGCTTTGCGCCAGGGGTCTGGCTAGCCGGGCTTGGTGAAAGCCTGCAGCTCCGCGTCGAAGCCACCCATGTCCACGGCCTGCCGGAAACTCTCTTTTAATCCCTTGGCTTCGAGCGCAGCCGCCGTCTGCTTCGGGAACGACGAGATCCAGACGAGGCGGCCGCCAGGGGCCAACAGCTCGGCGGCGCGTCCGGCGAAGGCGACGAGCAGGGCTTCAGCCTGGCCGCGGTGCACGCGGAGGCCGAGCGGAGGGTTGGTCAGGATCAGGGACGGCGCCGCGGGAGGCACCCAGGACATGGCGTCGGCAACGGTCAGCTCCGCCGTGACGTGCGCCGCTTCGAGGTTGTGGCGAGCGCCAGCGACCGCGTTTTCGTCCAGGTCGGTACCGAACAGATGCTTGGCCCGTCCGAGCTTCGCTCTTTCGATGAGCTCGGTGGCCGATCCCGCGAAGGGATCCCACACGACGTCCTGGTCGCGGGCGCCGGCGACGCGCGCCAGCGCCGCGGCGATGGTCGGGTGGGACGACGCGTAAACATAGGTCTTCCGGTAGGTGAAGCGGTCGTCCGGAACGCCGCGCGGAGCCAGCCAGATCTCGGGCAGACCCGCGACGTCATCGACCGAGAGCTGCCACGGACTTTGCTTCGGGTCGTTGAGCCGTCCGGTTACGAGGTCGTCGAGCTCCGCCGCTAGGGCCTTCTTCGCGGGGTCCGCCGCCGCCGACCAGTCGAGCCGGTAGCGCACCGGGCCGGTCTGCAGGCGTCCGAGGATCTCTTTCGCCGTCTCGCTCTGCCAGGCGTCGCGGGCCGCCGTCGCCGGATCCTTGGCACGCGACGGCAGACGAAAGGCGGCATGGCTCAAAAGACGCAGCGAATAGAGGCTTTCCAGTCCGCCCTTGGTCGAAAGCACGACGAGGCCGGGGCGCTCGATGCGCGCCGGACCGAGCACCCGCGCCTCGTCGATCAGGAGTCGTTCGAGGCCCCGCCGGCAGAAGAGATGGACGAGCAACCCGGAGAGGGTTGCTTCTGCATTGATGGAACCGGGATCCTCCCTGGTTATGGTTCGTTTAAGGTAGCGCAGCGCCTGCTCCTGCGCTTCCGCCACGGCGGGCAGGGCGGCGCGTTTGCGCCGCGTGAGCTCGGCCAGCGCCTTTGCCCCGCCGCCGGTACCCAACGCCTTCAGAGCGGCCTTTTCGACCTCCTGGCGTTCGGCCTCGCCCAGGACCTCGAGCAGCGTCGCTTCGGCTTCCTCGTTCTGCAGCGAGCCCAGAGCCGTGATGGCGTTGAGGCGTGCCTTGAGATCGGCGTCGCGGGTCAGGCGAGCCAGCGCGGTCTGGGCTTCCGCGGTCGGCACGGCCGCAGCGAGGCGGCCGAGCAGCTTGACGAGGCGGGCGCGCGCCGGCCGGACGCTCGGGGGAATCGCCCCGAGCACGAGAGGCGTCGCCTTGTCGGCAAGCTGGGCGATGGCGCGCGCCGCCGCGTCCGCCTTTTCCTCGTCGTCGCCCGCGATCAGTGCGCCG
>JAYVBB010000088.1:0-4480 GCA_043750715.1 Pseudomonadota bacterium
CCGAGCTCGGTGAGAGTCGCGGCGAAGGCATTGCCTCCGAGGGCATTCATCGGCGAACCGTGGCCGATGAAAAGAGTGGGCATCCGGGGATGCTTGGACATGGAAGCCTCAGGTCTTGGTTTGGGGGCGTCCAGCTTCGACTTTGAGCTCGATGGTGACGTCGTCGCCGATCACCGGGCCGGCTTCGATCATGCTGCCGTAAGTCAGGCCGAAATCCTTGCGTTTGATGGTCGTCTTGGCTTTGAACGCGATCTTGTCGCTACCCATCCCGTCCGCGACGTTGCCGAGGTAGTGGGAGTCGAAGATGACGGGCTTCGTAACACCTTTGATCGTCAGATTACCCAGTAGCTTGAAGGCTTCCGGCGTGCCCGTGATGCCCGAGCTCTCGAAAACCATCTTAGGCGCTTTTTTGACGTCGAAGAAGTCGGGGCTCTTCAGGTGCTCGTCGCGCTTACGGTTGCTGGTATCGACCGACGCCAGGTCGACCTGGACTTTCACCGTGGATTTCGCGAAGTCGTCGGCGACGTTGACCTTGCCGTCGAATTGAGTGAAGCGCCCTTCGACCGTCGAGATGACCAGGTGGGGGACTTCGAAGCCGACTTTCGAGTGCGCAGCGTCTATGGCGAAATCACCCGTCGGCACTTTGAGGGCGGCGGGGGCGGTGGTTGCGAGGGCGGCGCCGAGGACCAGCGAAAGAGGAATCAGTTTCATGAGCAGTCTCCTTGGAGTGGTTGATGCGCCGGGACTACCGGCTACAAAGGGACTATCGTGCTTTTCGCATTGTTGCTAAAGTCTACGTAATGCGTAATCACTGTCTCGATTTTAGCAACAATAGAAGTCACTGATTTCACAAGATATTTCCGTCAATCTCAACCATCTGCGGGTCCTGCGCGAGGTCGTCCAAGCCGGGAGCTTCACCAAGGCATCGGTCAGGCTCGGACTGCCGAAGTCCCGCGTCAGCCGGACCGTTGCAGCACTCGAGCGGGACCTCGGCGTCCAGCTCGTCTACCGGACGACGCGGTCGTTTCAACTGACGGACGCCGGTCTTGCTCTTTATCGCCGGATCGCCGACCCGATCGAAGCGTTGGGCGACGCGATCAGCGACGTCAGCGCGTTCGCCGCCGAAGTCTCGGGAAGGCTCCGCGTGAGTGCGCCGGAAGACATGGGAGTCGCCATTCTCTCCGACATCGTCCGCGAATTCCTGGTCGACTATCCGAAAGTGACGGTCGAGCTTTCCCTCGACAACCGGCAGGTGGACCTCATCAAGGACGGCGTCGACGTCGCGCTCCGGGTTGGACGCCTGAAGGACAGCTCGCTGACGCGGCACCACGTCGGGACAGTCAGGATGACGTTCGTCATGAGTCCAGGACTGCTGGAAAGAGCGGGTGTAGTGCAGACTCCGGAGCAGCTGGAATCTCTGCCTTTCGTCGCCTTCAGCCACGACATGCGCAACCGCGGCGAGATCAAGGTGGGCAACGGCCGCAGCGAAAAGACAATCAGGCCGACCGCCCGCTGCGCGGGCAACAACCACTTCGTGACGCGGTCGCTCGCCGCCGGTGGAGCCGGTTGGGCGATCCTCCCCACGTTCATGGCTGCGGACGACCTGAAGAAGGGGCGGCTCGTCCAGGTGCTGAACGACTGGACGTTCCACGAAGTGCCGCTACAGTTCGTGACGCCAAAGCAAAGGGAGCCCGCGCCCCGGCTCGAGCGCTTCATCGCGTTCGCTCTCGAGCGTCTGGCGCCACTGTTCGCTTAAGCGGCCGAGCGCGACGCCGGACGCTGCAGCACGCGGTCGATCACGGAACGCAGGTCGTTCACCGGGGCGACGTAGGACGCGGCTCCTAGCTTGATCGCTTCGCGCGGCATTCCGAAGATCACCGACGTCGACTCGTCCTGGGCGAGGTTCAGGGCCCCGATCTGGGCCAAAGCCGACATGCCGCGGGCGCCGTCCGAGCCCATGCCCGTCAACAACACGGCCAGCGCGTGAACGCGGATCTCCGCCGCCGAAAGAAAGAGATGATCGACGCTCGGCCGGTGCGACATCACGGGGCTGGCGTTCGATTGCATGATGCAGGTCTTGCCCGAGCGACGCGCCAGACCGATGTGATAGTCGCCGGTGGCCATGTAGATGTGACCCGGCTGCAGCAAGGTTCCCGACGCATTTTCGCCGGCCGTCAGACCGGAGACGCTCGCCAGCCGCTGGAGCAGCGCCTGCGAGAAATTTTCCGGGATGTGCTGCACGACGACGACGGGAGAGCATCCGATCGGCATGTTGCGGAGCAGTTGGCAAAGGGCCTGCGGTCCTCCGGTGCTGGCTCCGACGAGAATCACGTCGGGGGACGCGAAGTCGCCGATGCCGCGCGTCTTGATGAGCACGGGTGAGACTTTGTCGAGCTTGCTGGAGAAAGCCTCGACGAGTCGGTGAAAGCGTTGGGTCACCTCCTCGGGCATGGCAAGCATTGCCTTGGTCACGAAGTCCTGCGCCCCTTTTTCGAGGACGCCGAGCACGTGCACCGCTTCTTTTTCCGAAGTTTCGCTGATGACCACGACGGGCGTCTTGAGTCCGCCCTGCCGATGGCGGCTGAGCCAGGTGGCGCCGTATTCGTCCGGAAGGTTCAGGTCGAGGCTGATGATGTCGAACTTACCGCGCTGCAGCGCTTCCGTGCCGGCGAGCGCGCTGGCCGCCGCTTCGACCTGGAAGCCGGCCTTGCTGAAGGCCTGGGTCAGGATCCCGCGCACCGTCAGCGAGTCCTCGATGACGAGGAGTCGTTTGGCTTTGGGTGTGCCGTCGTCGGCGACTTTCGGCGAGACGTCCTCGAAACCTCGGACGAAAATGGCGTTGCCGTGGCTCGCCATGCCGAACTTCGTCAGCGACATGTGCTCGCTCTGGCCGACGCAGAGGACGGAGGTCCGGGTCAACGACTGGCCGAGATTCTCGAGAATGCGGAGTATACTCGCTGGTAAATGTTAGGAATCGAGCTCGACCAGCCCATCGGCGGTCAATTTCCAATGGGGGTTCCACGCCACTTCCCAGAGATGGCCGTCGGGATCATGAAAGTAGCCGCTGTGTCCGCCCCAAAAAACGTCCTGCGCCGCTTTCGCAATCCTGCCCCCGGCAGCGAGCGCCATGTCCAAGACCTTTGCGACGTCGTCTTTCGTGGGTACGTTGCATGCGGCCGTGACGCCGCGAAAACCGTCGCCGGCGGGTGCGACGTGCGCGTCTTCGGCGAGCGCTATTACTCCGTAAAGCGCAAGCATGCTGCCTTTGGATTTGAACAGCGTGAAGTGTTCGTTGCTCGACTTCGACGCGCTCCAGCCGAGCGTCTCGTAAAAGCGCCGCGAGCGTGGCATGTCGGTGACGCCTAGGGTCATTACATTAATACGAAGTTGCACGCCTGGCCTCCGACAACAATACCAAAGAGTTCCGGAGCATAGCACAAACCGCTCAAAACACGCGTCGGCGTGCCCGGTATAGACGACCGCAGCTTTGCGGTTTCCTTCGCTTTTTCCGAACCCTTCAAGTTCGGGAGCGAGGCTCCGAGTGGGTCTGCCGGCGTGTTTGAGCGTCCGCATCCCTGTACACGCACCTAGAGGTTCCACCATGCAAAGACTGCTACCGATTTCCCTCAGTGTGCTGACCGCTGCGTCTTGTGGGCGCTTCCAGCTCAAACCAAGCCATGAAAAAGGCGAAGTGGCGGAATCCGCTGACGCCGCGGCCGAAGTGACCGCCCCCGCGGAGCCGGGCGTCGTCTTCTCCCTGACGGCGGCTTACGAGCAACGTCCCATCGACGTCATCATCATCCGCGACGCGCAAAGCCATCAGGATCCGATCGGTCGCCGCGTCGACGCGGCAGGACCGGTGCTCAGCGCCCGGCTGTGGAACCTGGGCAACGTGCACGTAGGCGTCTACGATCAGCACTATAGAGACGACAATCCTGACGACGCAATTGTGCCGCCGGTCAACGGCGCGCCGGTCGTCGGCGAAGGCCTCAAAGCCAGTCCGGTCCTCGAAGCGGAAAATCTCGACGCCGCCGAATTCGGTGACGCCCTCGAAGAACGTCTGGGTCTGGCCGGTACGCGCGGCGGCACTCCCATGCCGGCGTTCGCGCTCCTGTCAGCCGCGGACCAGGTCAAGATCGGCAAGGTGCAAGGGCTCTTCCGTCCCGAAGCTTTCTGGGCGGTGCTCTACATCGGCGCGACCGACAACCCGCCGGATCCCTTCGACGCGGCGGACATCGTCGCACGTTTCGGAGGCAACACGAACGGTTTCGCGGTCTCTTCCCTGGTACCAGACAAGCAGGGATGCACTTACGCCGGACTGGACGACCTTAGAGAAACGAACCCGAGCCGCACGCCGCAGCGCAACCTAGAGATCAAGCTGCAGGAACTGACCCAGGGCGTGTTCAACTCCGCAAATTACGCCTATCTGCCGCTCGTAGTGCGTCTAAATAGGTTGTTCTGGTTGCCGTCGCACTCACCA
>JAYVBB010000089.1:0-5946 GCA_043750715.1 Pseudomonadota bacterium
AGGAGACGGCTTTGACTCCGCGATCGTCCAGCGCGATGGCCAGGAGGGAAGCGCTGATCCTCTCGCCGGCGGTGACGAGCATGTCGAGCTCGCGG
Source organism: Pseudomonadota bacterium (assembly GCA_043750715.1). Lineage (GTDB taxonomy): Bacteria > Bdellovibrionota_B > Oligoflexia > Oligoflexales > CAIYRB01 > CAIYRB01. The sequence continues at coordinate 96 of JAYVBB010000089.1, forward strand.
CGGGGAGGCCGTGGATTCAGCTGCTTAGCCATGTCGAGCAGGTCGTCTGTTTGCTCGCCCATGGCGCTGATCGTCACGATCACCTGCTCCCCACGCGTCACGGTGTCGTGGACGTGCCGGGCAACGTTCTTGATGTGAGCGAGCGACCCGACGGAGGTTCCGCCGTATTTCTGGACGACAAGGGCCATGCCGGCAACATTATCGATTGGTTCCGCTTATGGCGACCATAAATACAATTAATTGTCTTTTTGGGACTCAGCCTTAGTAGGCTTACCCTCGAGTCACTATCACGTTTTCGGGGGGAAACTATGATCCGTCAACTTCAGGCAGCCGTTCTTTTCCTGGCGCTCGCACCACTCGCGCAAGCCGCCAGCTACACCATCGATCCCAACCATTCGTCGTGCGTCTTCAAAGTCGGCCACCTGGGCATAGGCAAAATCTACGGCCGCTTCAGCCAGATCTCAGGCACGTTCACCACCGACGGAGAAGGCACACTCACGGCTGCGTCCGTGAACGTCAAGACGCAGACGGTCGACACCACGGTGACGCGGCGCGACGACCATTTGAAATCGGCCGACTTCCTCAACGTCGCGCAGTTTCCGCTGATGACGTTCCGCACTACGAACGTGCTGGCGCAGGATTCCGGCAAATACGAGCTCACGGGCGACTTCACGCTGCACGGCGTGACGCGTTCCGTCACGCTCGAGATGGAGCAGACCGGCCGCGCCGCCGACGGCTCGCGCGTCGGGTCGGAAGGCACGTTCACGATCAAGCGCACCGACTTCGGGATGGCCAATCTTCTCGATCAAGCCGGCGATGAAATCCAGATTCTGCTGGCGTTCGAAGGCATCAAGCAGTGATCGCGGTCTTTTCGGGACTGCTTGCGGCGAGCCTTCAGGACGTCACGGGCCGCATTCTGCCGCTCGCTTTCCTGCTGCTGATTTCGGCGGCAGGGGCCGCGCTTTGGCCAAAACTCAAAGCGTTTTTTGCGGTCGCCGGCACGGTCGCCGTCGTCTGGGCGATTTTGTGTCCTATGATGTTCGCCGGCGTCTGGACCCTGCCAGATTCGGTCATTCACCTGCTTTTTGTTGTCGTCATAGCACCTTGCTACCTCTTGGCAGGAAACAAAGTGGCTGCGAGTCACGGAGCGAAGGCGTGTCTCGCGTTGTCCGGACTGGGAGCCACGTCCGCCTGGCTAGTGTTAGAATCAGGAAGCGCCATTTTCGCAGCGGCTTTGGCAGCTCTCGCGGGAGTTGCGGCACTAATGGCCGTCGCAAGCGGAATTCAATCCACCTGGGGGAAGAGAACGGCCATGACGAAGCAAGGAAGCACACTCGGCGCCCTTTTGCTGTTCTTCGGCGCGCTGGTTTACGCCGGCCAGATCTACGGAAGCCTCGACGCCGTCACTGCGAGCGCGTTGGCGCTGGCTCCTCTCGCTCTTTTCGGCCTGCTCCGCGTCGGCGGCATGCGCTTGGCCACGGCGGCATCGGCCGTCGCGGCGCTCGGGCTGTACGTTTCCGCGTGCAATCCCCTAAGCCCGTCCGGCGGCCGCGAAAAGACCGAAGGCGGCGTCCAGGTCGCGCTCAGCGCCCAAGACATGAAGCTGCTGGCCGGGGAAAACCCGACCAAGGTGCGGATCCGCGTTTACGCCGTGATCGACGGAGCGAAAAGCGATCAGGAAGGCAACGACGCCGTCTTCGACCTGCTGCAGAACCAGGCGACTTACAAAGTCAGCAAAGTGAAGCTCGGCATGAAGGAGTTCGAGGTCACGATCCTCAACGACCGGATCGAGGCCGTCGGCTCCGGGTCGGCGCGTCACCTGGTCAAGCCAGGCCTTCAGCAAATGGATCCCATCTCGATCCAGCTGGTGCCGCCGGAGATTCGGCGCCGGAGCGTCGCCATGGATCTCTTCGTGCAGGTCGAAGTACCCGGCGAAGGCGCGAAGACGACTTACCTCGACGTCAAAGGCATCATTCAGAACTGCGTCGGCGCCTGCCACACGGACCGGGCACCCGACGGCAACCCGACGGAGCCGAAGGGCGGCCTGATTCTCAAGAACTTCCCGTTCACTTCCGTCCTGCATCCGGACTGGACCCAGGACGACATCGTCGCCGACATGGTCTATTGGATGAAGGATATGACCGACCCGATGCCACCTCCGGCCGCCGGCTCACGCGTCCCGAACGAGAAGATCGACCTCGTGGAAAAATGGCGCACCGACGGTCTGTTGAAATTTCCGTCCGCCGACCAGACGGCGGATCTCGCGAAGAAGATCAAACTGACCTGGAAGCTCAAGGACAGTCCCGAGGGTGGCGAGATGGAGGTCGAACGCTCGGCCGATCCCGAGCATCCCTTCCGCCTCACGTGCCCCGATTGGGTGATGGGCGGCTCGTTCGAGCTCAAGTTCGAGATCTTAGCGATCGACGGCACCCTGACCCAATCTGTAATGGTTCCGACCTACGTTCTGCCGAGAGCGGAAGACGGGGAAGGCGCGGCGCGCTTCGAGCAAGTGCTGACGATTCCTTACGAAGAGCCGGTCGTCGACATCCCCGTGATCGTCACCCGGTAATTTTTGCCCGTTCAGAGATCTGCCGCATCGCCGATGACTCCAGGGAGGAGGATCGGCAATGCGTTTTTTCATCACCTTCATGCTGCTCGGTGCCGCGGGTACGGCGAATGCCGTGACCCTGACGAATCGCAGCGGCGGACAAACTTCGGCCGTCCTCGAGCTAGCGCCTTTGCGCGGTCTAGTCGGTCAACCCTCCGCCCGCGGCGAAGCGATGGTGACGCCGCGCGTCGGCATCGGCGGCGGCTACGAAGCCTGGAGCGGCGAGAGCGAGCGCCAGGACTTCACCGACCGGCACACGGCCATGCACATGGAAGGCCTCTTCTATCCGATGGGAATGGCCTCTTACCCCGTATTCGTAGGCGTCGGCCTGAAGTTCGAACAAGCGGAGCTCGGCCGCCAGCAGACCCGGCGGACCACGACCTGGGCCCGGACGACGGCGGACGAGCGCTACGACCGCTGGGTCAATCACGACAGCTACTACTCCCTGATGGAAAGCGTCGGCTACCGCCTGATCACTGACTCCGTCTTTACCGGCTCGATCCGCTTCATGCGCGACGAGCTCCTGCACCAATCGTCCAGTGCCGACCCCGACGGCATCTTCAGCTCGGATCCCGACACGTCGACTAACGGCCGACCCAAGGTCCGCAGTCAAATCGGCTTTTTCGCGGGTTTGATGCTTCGCTGAACGGGCAGATTCTGCCGATTTTTTTGGCGCGCCGCTTTGGCTAAAATGGAGGGAACCCCCATTCCCTTGAACCATTTCCAGGAGCAGAGCATGTCGCGCCATTCTATGTGGATTGCTGGAACGTGTTTGGGAATCCAGCTCGCGCTCGCCGGCGCGGCGATGGGCGCGGGTGCCATCAACACCAAGACGGGTGCGCCGATCGAGGGCTCGCGGAGTTCTCCGACGGGTGTGACGATCAGCGGTTCGCCCGCCAGCATCGAGCAGGAATACGCGGGACGGCTCGACGTCTCCGTCGGTAAGACCTTCGGCGTCGGCTTCGAAGGCAACGTGAAGAGCGACCGCGAGGAAGCGGACGGCCAGTCCATAAGCGACGAAGAGTCGCGCCGCGCCCAAGGCATGGGCGGAGCGCTCTTTCTTTCTGCTTACACAGGCAGACGCGCTCTGACGGGTCTTTACGGCGGTTTGGGTTTCGGCTACCGGAAAGAGTCGGTAAAGTGGCAAGTGACCCCGGACGTCAACGATTCCGACCTCGACCTGAGCCTCGTGAAAAGTGATCAAAAGCTTCACCACGCGGCCGAGCTCTCCGGCCCTACGGCGCACCTGCGCGCCGGTTACCGCTTTCTCATTCCGGAATCGCCGATTCTGCTCGGTGCTTACGTCGGCGGCCGCTACTTCGACGCGACCATCTCCGACGGCAAGGAAGAGGACGGAAGCGCCAGCACCCCGATGACGGACTCGGAGAAGTCGCGCCTCGTGAAGGACTACTCTGCCAAGGTCGAGGCAGCCGTCGAACTCGGCATCGCGTTCTGAGCTGCTGAACCTTTGAGCAGTCTCGGCGGCCGCATGAGCAATAGTTCCCTTCCCCTGGCAGGGGATTCCGGCTTTACTAGTCCGATATGGAATCCCTAATGGAACGCGCCGAGGAAGTTTCGCGGCGGGTTTTTGGCTACGAGTCTTTGCGGTCCCACCAAAACGAAGTGCTCCGGCACGTTTTGAGTGGCGGCGATTGCCTTGCCGTCTTGCCGACGGGCAGCGGCAAGTCGATGACTTACGCTTTGCCGGCGTTGATCCGGCCCGGGCTGGTGCTGGTGATCTCGCCTTTGATCGCGTTGATCCGGGACCAGGTGCGGCGGTTCGCCGGTCAGGGCGTCGCCTGCGCCTCGCTCGACAGCATGCAGACGGGGAACGAGAAGGCCGAGGTCTGGGAGAAGTGCACCCGCGGCGAACTCCAGCTTCTGCTCGTCTCGCCCGAGCGCCTCGCGCGCCAGGACTTCCGCGACCGGATCAAGGAAACGAAACTGCAGCTCGTCGCCATCGACGAGGCCCACTGCGTCAGTCACTGGGGCAACCACTTCCGCCCCGACTACCGGATGATCGGCGAGTACCTGAAGGATTTCGGTCCCGTGCAGAAGCTCGCCGTGACGGCGACGGCGACGGCCCGGGTGCGGGCCGACATCGAGCGGGCGTTGTTTCTGCAGAATCCCGGGACGGTTTGGGGCGACTTCGCGCGCTCCAACCTCAAAATGAAAGTCATCAAAGCCGACAAGGTCATCGACCAGCTCAATGCGACTCTGTCGGCAGTGCTCGCCAGCGAAGGCAGCGGCATCGTTTACGTGCCCACGCGGAAGAACGCCCGCGACGTGCACCGGATGCTGAGCGATGCCGGAGTCAAAGTCGTGACGTACCACGCCGGTATGGACTCGTCGCAACGGATGACGAGTCACACGGACTTCATGGACGGCAAAGCCCGCGTCGCCGTCGCGACGCACGCCTTCGGCCTCGGCATCGACAAAGAGGACATCCGCTTCGTCCATCACGCGGGTCTGCCGGGCTCGATCGAGCAGTACGTCCAGGAAGTCGGCCGCGCCGGCCGCGACGGCGAGGCCGCCCACTGCTGGATGGTCTACGGACCGCGCGACTACTACATCCAGAAATTCATGATCGAGAAAAACTACCCCGAGCTGTCCCTGCTCAAGGCCGTACTGGAGCAGGCGAAAGCCTTTCTCGACGGCCCCGTCGGGCAGAGCCCCGCGGCGCTGGCCCGCCACCTCGCGGGCAACGTGCCGGGAAGCGCCGAGGAGACCGAGGAAGCCGTCCAGGTGCTTTGCCGCGAAGGGCTGCTCTCGCGGCTTAGGGCGCGGGGTTCGTATCGTGACGCGGCGCCCGAGACGATCATCGAGCTCGGCCGCCTCTCCGAGCAGGAAGCGGTCTTCCAGGACTATCCGCTGAGGAAGCTGGACAGCCTGGCCAAGCTCGACGCGATGAAGGCGTACGTTTCGATGAGTGGCGACCGCTCGGCCTACCTCGACGAGTACTTCAAGCGGTGATGCGCAAAGGCCTCATCGCTTTGCTGATCGTCCACGCCGCCGTGACCGTTGCGACGCTCGATGCGGAGTCGGTGTGGAGCGTCTTTCCGCCGTTTCGCGAACGCTTCGTCTACCAAATGTTCTCCGACATCGCGTGCGCCAGCGGCATCGTATTTCTGCTCTGCTTCGTGCAGTTGCGAAGGAAGGGCCGGCCGCTGACGGGACTATTCGTCACGATGGCTGGCACGGTGCTCGTCGGCTCGTTCGCGCCGCTCGTTTACCTGCTGATCG
>JAYVBB010000090.1:0-2562 GCA_043750715.1 Pseudomonadota bacterium
CACGGACAGTTCCGGCACGCGGTCGAGCTCCCGGAAGGCATCCAGGCCGACGGAATCAAAGCCGACTACGACGACGGCGTCCTGACGGTCACCGTGCCAAAGAAGGCCGAAGTCCAACCGGTGAAAATCGCGATTGGACTCGGCAAAGTCAGCTGACCTGGACGAGTTTTTGCAACGTCCTCCCCGGGAAACTCACTCCCAGGAGGACGTTTTTTCATGGACTTTCCGCACTCGGATGTATCTCCCCCAGGCCTGACCAGCTCGGTCGACGGCAAAGGCCCCGGCCATGAGCTCCTGGACCGCTTCGTCGGCCATTGGTCGGTCCAGGGAAAAAACCCGCTGGCTTCCGTCGAGGCCGACGAGGACATTACCGGCGTCGAGACCTTTCAGTGGCTGACCGGTGAGTACTTTCTCGAGTACCGCTGGGACCGCGTGCTCGCGCACGGCTGGCACCACGGCGTCGCCATGATCGGTTACGACGCCGAGGAAGAGGTCTTCTTCGCCCATTTCTATGACAATCTCGGCTTTCACCGCCGCTACGAAGTCGGCGTCGAGGCGAACCGCCTGACGTTCGAAGGCAAACACGAGCGGGGCGAGCTCAGGCTGGACGAATCCTGCCGCAAGATGCAGATTCACTGGGAACGCTCCGAGCGGGGCGATTGGCAAAGACTCTGTGACTTGACTGGGACCAGGACTGCGTGAAGAAAAAATCCGCCGGACGCACCAAGCGCTGGCTCGACGTGCTCGGCCCGGGCCTCGTGACCGGGGCTTCCGACGCCGATCCTTCGGGAATCGGCACGTATGCCGCCGCCGGGGCCGCGCTGGGATACGGCGGCCTCTGGACCGCGCTCTTCACCTTTCCGCTGATGGTCAACACCCAGTACATTTGCGCGAAGATCGGCATCGCTACAGGCAAGGGCCTGTCCGGCGTGCTGAAGCAGCACTATTCCAAGCCGCTCCTTTACGTTGCCGTGCTGTTTCTGCTAATCGCCAACACGATCAACGCCGGGGCCGACGTCGGCGCGATCGCTTCGGGAATGAAGCTTCTCGCGCCGGGAGTCCCCGAGAAAGCCGTGATCGTCCCGATCGGCCTCGGACTGCTTCTGCTGCAGATCCTGTGCAGCTACCACGGGATCTCTCGCGTCTTCAAGTGGCTGACCCTCTCGCTCTTCGCCTACGTCTGTGCCGGCTTCCTCGCCGACCCGGACTGGGGGCAGGTGGCGTTCCATACGGTCGTCCCCTCGCTCGAGTGGAACCGCGGCTTCCTGACCATGCTCGTCGCGCTGCTCGGCACGACCATTTCCCCCTACCTGTTCTTCTGGCAGACCGACAGCGAGGCGGAGGAAAGCGAAGGTTACAAGAACGCCTTCTGGGACGTAGGCGCCGGAGTGCTCTTTTCGAACGTCGTGATGTTCTTCATCATGCTCGCCACGGGAGCGACTCTCCACCGGGCCGGGCAAACGCAGATCGACACCGCCGCGGATGCAGCGAAGGCCCTGGAGCCGTTCGCCGGCAGCGCGGCCCCGATTCTCATGGGAATCGGGCTGATCGGCACCGGCATCCTCGCCGTTCCCGTCCTGGCGTCTTCAGCGGCGTACGCTGTCGCGGAGGCGATGGGTTGGCCCTTCGGCTTGACGAAAAAGCTGCATGAAGCCAAAGCGTTCTACGGCGTGATGGCTTTCGCCACGTTGGGTGGCCTCGCGGTGAATTTCGTCGGCGCGAGCCCGGTCGAGGCGCTCTACGGGACGGCGGTTCTCAACGGCATCCTCGCCCCTCCCCTTCTCTTCATCATCATGCGCGTCGCCAACGACAAGAAGATCATGGGCAAGCACACCAACGGCCGGGTGGCGAACGTGATCGGCGGCGTCACCACGCTGGCGATGTTCGGAGCCGAGGTCGCTCTGCTAATCAGCTGGTTGGCGTAGGATTTGCAGCGTGCGAACCTTGAACGAATGAGAAGGAGAATCTCATGGCTCGGTACGGAAACACCGCGGGAGAGATGGTGAAAAGCGCCATGCATCGTCGGAAAAAAGGGACGCTGAAAAGCGGCCGCTCCGTCAAGACGGTGAAGAGCCCCAAGCAGGCGATCGCCATAGGCCTTTCCGAAGCCCGCGAAAAAGGGGCCAAGGTTCCTGAGAACAAGTCGGCGAAAAAGAAATCCTGAGTGAGTCCCGATTAGGAGCGCCCCAGCCATCGGCCGGGGCGCTTTTTCGTGACATGACCGGACTACATTTCATACGGCTTGAAATGACCGGCGAACGGCACAGCTGCGGGGAGGCCGAAGACTTCGGAATAGAACCGCGCCGACGCGCTTGTCCACTGGCCTATGTGTTGCTGGAGCCCGCCTGACCTATTTTCCGATCGGCGAGCCGGTCGAGGCCGTCCCGCAATAGATGCACTTGGCGTGGCGCCGGCCGATGTTCCGCCCGCAGCCCGAGCACTTCTCCGGCGCCGTGTTCAACTTGCCGTCGAGCTTGCCGTCCCGGAGATCGATCTCCTCGATCTTCCTCCTCAGGTCGTCGTCCGTCAGGTTCGACGAGTCGCGCACGATTTCCCATAACG
>JAYVBB010000091.1:0-7704 GCA_043750715.1 Pseudomonadota bacterium
TTCGCCCAGTCATAAAACCACACCGGCTTCTTCGCGAGAGCGGGATCCTCGGTCTCGGGATAGCGGGGGAAGCAGTGCGCGTGGAGCGCGACCTCGACGTTGCCCAAAATCTCATAATTGACGCGCGTGGCTCCGGTCGCCTCGAGGATCGCGTCGCCGAGGCGGGCCATATCGCTCAGGTAGCTCACGCGCGCAGCGCCTTTCAGCGCATTGAGGTTCGGGACCACGGGGTCGGGGAGGAGCAGGCAGTACCCGCGCACGAACTGGACGTCGCCGATGACGGCCCAGCCGGATTCCATGCGAGTGATGACTCGCGCATTTTTGCCTTGGCGGGCTTCCTCGACGCGGCGGTGAATCAATGTAGGCATGGGGGTCCCCAAAGAAAAAGCCACCCGAGCGGGTGGCTTCAACTTACATAGCGTAAACGGATCTCACCAGCGCTGGCCGCTGCCGCCGCCGCCGCCGCCGCCGCCGAATCCACCGCCGCCGCCGCGGGGCGCCGAGTTACGGGGTTTTTCTTCGGCTTCGTTAACTTTGATGCTCCGGCCGTCGAGGGTCGTGCCGTTCATTTCGCCAACCGCGCTCTTGGCGGCTTCCATTTCGGCAAACGTCACGAAACCGAAGCCGCGCGAGCGACCCGTTTCGCGGTCGGTGATGACCTTCGCCTCATCGACGTTACCGAAACGCTCGAACGCTTGGCGCAGGCCGTCGTCGTTGGTGTTCCAGCTCAGGCCGCCTACAAATAACTTCTTCGTCATGACTCTTCCTTTTGCAGATAACAAGTTCTGGGGGAGTCGTACCACTTCCTTTAAAGGCGAGTCCATTCAATGCTCGCGAAATCAGCAGCTGGCCGGCCCCCTAGGACTGGCAATTCGTCAAAGTAAAGAAAAATACGCTTAGTAAACAGGTTGTTGAAAGATTTTTTAAAGGTCTCCGCCAGGGCGCCGAGGAACCGCCCGACGATTTGTGTCCCTAGGGGGGACTTTGGAGGAACACCATGAAAAAGCGGACCACGGCCACCTTGGCACTACTGGCAGTCTTTCTGCTGACCCAAGCTTGCGGCCAAAAACCATCCTTTACCGAGGATGAAACCCGCGCCCGCAACGATCAGGGGCAAGGCGTAAACAACAACGGCGACCAGGTCGGCGTGCCCGGGCCCGACGGCGGCGACACCAAAGGCGACCTGCCCGGTGACGACCCGGCCGGCAAGGACGGGGTGGACGGGGTGGACGGGGTGGACGCGGCGGCCGACGGCGCCGGTGACGACGCGGCTGACGGCGGCAGCGACGACGTGGCCGACGGAGCCGACTCCGCGGACTCGGGTTCCGACGACGGCGTCGAGATCCCCGAGATCAAGAAGATCACCTCCGAGCAGGAGTTCCCCGCCCAGACCTTCGGTGACGCCAACGCCACCAAGGACCTCGACGGCGCCTTCCTGTCGCAAGAGCTGACGCTCATGCGCAACTACACCAACAAGAACGTCCAGAAGAAACAGATCACCCGCCAGCAGCTGATCGACAGCTTCGATCAGGGCAACTCGGGCGCCACTGAAACGCAAGCCTTCGACCAGGTCGCCAACCGTCCTCTCGACCTCCTCGTCGTGATCGACAACTCGAACTCGATGACGGAAGAGCAGAAGAACCTCTCGACCAAGCTCGCCCCGCTCCTCAGCTTCATCCAGGACACAGACTGGCAGATCGGCATCGTCACCACCGACCCGGATCAGACCTGCTTGCGCAAGCTCGTGAAAAAAGGCGACGCCAACGCCCTCACCGCTTTTGCCCAGGGCGTCACCGCCGGCGTCGCCGGCAGCAACAACGAACGCGGCCTTCTGCAAGCCTACCGTTCCATTTCCGGCGACTGCCCGGCCGGCGGCCCGGCCCAGACCTGGGTGCGTCCGGAATCGACCCTCGGCGTGCTCATCGTCTCCGACGAGGACAACTGCTCCGACGGCCTCGACTGCCCGGGCAAGGCCTACGCAAACGCCACATTCCTGACCAATTACCTCTCGTCCATCCGTGAGCTCGGCAAGAACGCCCGCGTCTACGGCCTGATCTGGCACCCGAGCCAGGACAAGACGATGTGCCCGACCGCGGCGAACAAAGCCAACATTTACGCCCAGGTCATCGACGCCTCGCAAGGCACCTGGGGCTCGATCTGCGACGCCGACTACTCGGCCACTTTGGGCCAGATCTCCCAGAACATCATGGTGACGCTGAATTCCAAGTTCACGCTCCGCTTTGCCCCGGATCCGGGCACCGTCCGGGTCTTCCTCGACACCACCGAGATCACGACCGGCTTCACCGTCACCGGCAAAGTCGTCGACTTCAACCCGCCGCCGGCCGACGGCACCAAAGTCACGATCTCGTACAAGTATGGCGCCCAGCCTATCCGCACCCGTTTCAATCTCAGAGCTACGCCGATCCCGGACCGCCTCTACGTCACAGTCAACGGCGCCATCGTGCCGCCGGCTGACTACACCGTGAATCCTGCGGTGCCTGCGGTCGACTTCGTCATGCCCCCCGCCGAGCGCTCGAAGGTCGTCGTGACCTACACCAAGGAGCAGGCGCTCAACACCCAGTTCTCGGTCGGCGACAACATCAAGCCGGGCACGCTCACGGTGAAGGTCAACAACGTAGAGACTACGGCCTACACCGTCGCGGAACCCATCGGTGCGGTCAGCTTCACGATGGCGCCGCCGGAAAGCGCCACGATCGACTTTGCCTACATGGCGGTCGGCTCGGCGATCCTCGTCTACCCGTTCAATTCCGGCTACGGCGAACCCAAGGACTTGGTGGCCTACGACTCCGCGACGATGACCCAGGTCACCGTCAAGTATGGCAAGGACCTCTTTGGCAATCCCCTCGTCTTTTTCCTGCCGAACGAGTACGTCGAAGGCCGCAAGCTGACCCTCCGCTACGACAACGTCCCGCGCCAGCGCTTCGACGTCGAGTTGGCGATGGACCCGGTCCCGGGCTACACCAAAGCGACGGGCGGCATGGTCACCTGCGACAAGGAGCCGAACCTGGTCGTCCAGGGCCGGATCGTCAAGGTCGACGGCTGCGGCTTCGCCGACGACGTCACCACGGTGAGCGTCGACTACCGCTACGTCGTCCAGGCCGTCCAGGAATTCACCTTCACGGGCTCCAAACTGCCCGCGCCGGGCGACTTCCAGGAGTGGCACGTCTTCGTCAACGGCACCGAAACCACGGACTTCGTCCGCAGCGGCGTGAAAATCAGCTTTGCCCTGCCCTTGCCGCTCGGAGCCCAGGTCAAGATTCAGTTGATCCAGGAAGATAAATAGTGGGATATTCATCGGGTTCCAAAGGAGGACCTGATGAATACGGCACTTGGTGTGGTCGGTGGATTGGTTGTCGGCGCCGCGGTCGGCTTCGGCGTAGCGACGGTTTACAAGGGCGGCGGCATGGGCGCCAGCTTCGGCGGTGGCTCTGACCCCGTCGTGCTCGAGCTCGACGGCACCAAGTTCAAGGAATCGGAGTTGCCGGCGGACGTGCGCGGCACTTTGTACGAGGTGAAGGAAGAGTCGGCGAATCGCATCGACAGCGTGCTGAACCAGTTCGCGCTGCAATTCTCGCTCGCCAAGGACAAAGACAAGAACGCGAAGGCGGACGCGCTGCCGCCGATCGACCAGCTGGTGGACGTGCCGGCCCCGAGCGACGCCGAAATGCAGGCTCTCTTCGACGCGAACAAAGCGCGTTTGCCGCCTGACACGACCTTCGAGAAGATCAAGCCCGAGATCGAAAAGTACATGAAGAACCAGAAGGTCTCCGAGACCATGCGAGCGAAGAACGAAGAATTCAAAGCGAAAAATCGCGTGAAACTGCTGACTCAACGCCCCGCGGCGCCGGTCGTCAACATGGACCTGAAGCCGTATCCGGCCAAAGGCGGCGCCTCGGCTCCGAACCTCGTGATGATCGCCGACTACCTCTGCCCGCACTGCCAGGCGACCGCGCCGGAAGTGGAAGCAGCGGTGAAGGATCTCGGGGACAAAGTCCGCTTCGTCGCGGTGTCCTACGCGCTGCGTCCGGAATCCCTGAGCGGCACCCTTGCCCGCGGCGCGTTCTGCGCCCGCCAGCAAGGCGACGAAGCCTTCTGGAAGTATCATAACACCGCGTTCACGACGGGCCGCGAAAAGGGCTGGAAGCAGACCGACCCCGACGCCAAGGAACCCGTCCTCGAAGTCGCCACGGCCGCTGGCATCGACACGGCAAAGGTCGAAGCCTGCCTCGGTACCCCCGAAGCGCAAGCGTTCGTGAAGAACACCCTCGACGCGATGACGAAAGTCGGCGTCACGGGCACGCCCACCTTCTTCATGAACGGACGCAAGCTGCCGCTCCAACCCGGCAAGTCGTTCAAAGACCTCGTGACGCAGAGCATGCAAGCCGCAAGTCACTGAGAAGACAAACAATCTTATTTTAGCGGGGGGAGACTCGGATTCCGAGTCCCCCCCGTCTGCTTCGTGACGATTTGTAGCGCCCACCAGTGTATTTTAGCCGCTAAAAAAATCCAGTTCTATCGGTGCCTTACTGGGAGTTTGCCCTACTCGGTTGGCGATCGCTCAAGTTTTGAAACGCCCGCCCGTTACAGGAACTGAAGTCCTCAAGATCCTATGGTTTCGGCTCCCGTGGGCCAAAAACCGCCAAGCGAGGGACGGGTCATGATCTGGTCCAACAAACTGCTGCTAGGTGCTCTGGCGTTTGCAACGCTGACGACCTCTTCTTGTAATAAGAAGAAGGGCGGTGGTGACGACGTCACCGACATCGCTGGCGTCGGCACCGAACTGGTCGTATCTGGTGACCAGCCGGTCACCGGTGGCGAAGGCGGCGGCATCACCGTCAACAAGACGGATGACGGCATCGTCTTCTCAGGCAACGGCGACGCGGACACGACGCCCCCGGTCGTCGGCGGCGCCGGAGTCATTTCAGTGAACGGCTACACGCCGAGCACGATCAGCATTTCCTGGACGGCTGCCACCGACAACTCGGGCTCGGTGATCTACGACATCTTCAGCTCTTCGACGGAGACCTTCACGACGGTCGCCGATACCAAGAAGACGGGAGTCACGACCGTCAAGGCTGGCGCGACGGTCACCAACTATACGCTCACGGGCCTGACCAACGGCAACATCTACCACATCGCCGTCGTCGCCAAGGACGCTCTCGGCAACACCGCGATGTACACCATGGTCTCGCAGACCGCTCAACTCCAAAACACCACGATCTCGGCCGCGACGTCGGTCGTCTCGATCGTCGGTGGCGCCTCGACGGTGGCCTCCGGCTCTAGCGTCGTCGTCCAGCTTCGCGCTCGCGACTCCGCGGGCAACAACCTGACGACGGGTGGCGCGGGCATTTCCTTCACGAGCACCGGCGGCACGAGCACCTTCACCCAGACCCTGCCGCTTGCGGCGACTGACAACGGCAACGGCATCTACACGGTGACCATCAGTGGTCTCGCGGTGGGCACCGCCGTTTCGATCGGCGCGAAAGTCAACAGTGTTTCGTCGACCTCGACCGCCTCTCTGGTCGTCGTTCCGGGAGTCATCTCGGCAACCGCCTCAGTCGTGTCGATCGTCGAAGCCGTCAGCACCGTCACCCACGGCAGCACCGTGACTCTGAAGCTGCAAGCTAAAGACGCGGCCGGCAACGCATTGGTTTCGGGCGGCTCTGCCGTCTCGTTCACTAAGGCGGGAGGTACGAGCTCATTCCTTGAAGCCTTCGCTCTCGGAGCGACTGACAATGGCGACGGGACTTACACCGCTACGGTCACTGGTGACGCAGCGGGTACCGGCGCGACGATCGGCGCGGTCATCGGCGTGGCCCCGGTTACCTCTACTGTAGCCTTGAGCGTCCAGGCCGGTGCCATTTCGACGGCGGCTTCCACGGTCTCGATCGTCGGTGGCGCCACCTCCATCACCTCCGGCTCGACCGCCGTCGTGCGCCTGCAAGCAAAAGACTCGGGCGGCAACAATCTTTCCTCGGGCGGCGCCACCGTAACGTTCACGCAAACGGGCGGCACCTCGACTTTCAGCCAAAGCTTCCCCGTCACCGCGACGGACAACGGCGACGGCACTTATTCGGCGAACTTGACCGGCCTTGTCGCCGGCTCCGCGAAGACGCTCGGCGCGACCATCGGCGGCGCGGCCGTGACGTCGACGACGACTCTGGCCGTGTCGTCCGGCGCCATCTCGACCGCTACCTCTTTGGTGTCGATCTCGGGCGGCTTGACCACGGTCAACTCCGGTTCCAGCGTTACCGTGGTCATGCAGGCCAAAGACGCCGCCGGTAACAACCTGGCCAGCGGCGGCGCCGCGGTCACCTTCACCCAGACCGGTGGCACGAGCACCTTCACCCAGTCATTCCCGGTAACGGCTACCGATAACGGGAACGGCACTTATTCAGCCCTCCTTACAGGCAGTGTTTCAGGTACCGCCAAGACTCTCGGCGCGAAAATCGGCACGTCGACCGTTACATCCACAACGAGCATGACGGTCAATCCTGGCGCGATTGCCACGACTACCTCCGTCGTTTCGATCGTCAGCGGCGCGACTACTGTCAGCTCGGGAAGTAACATCTCCGTCAAACTTCAGGCCAAAGACGCAGCGGGTAACAACCTGACGGCGGGCGGCGCTACCGTGACCTTCACCCAAGCGGGCGGTACGAGCACCTTTACGCAGGGCTTCCCGGTGACCGCCACCGACAACTCCGACGGTACCTATACGGCGACGTTGACTGGTAATGCGTCTGGCACCGTCACCTCACTAGGCGCCAAGATCGGCGCTTCTGCCGTGGCGTCGACCACCTCGATGACGGTGACCCCCGGCACGATCGCCACGGCCACCTCGGTCGTCTCGATCGTCACGGGTGTTTCTACCGTCAACTCGGGCAGCAGCGTCACCGTCAAACTGCAAGCAAAAGATGCGGCCGGAAACAATCTGACGGCCGGCGGCTCGACCGTTACCTTCACGAAGACCGGCGGTACCAGCACGCTGACCCAGGCGTCACCGGTCACCGCGACGGACAACGGAAACGGCACCTACACGGCAACCTTGACCGGTAGCGCCGCCGGTACGGCGACGACGCTCGGAGCCAAAATTGGCGCCGCGACGGTTACCTCGACGACCTCGTTGACGGTCAATCCAGGCACCATCGCGACCGGCACCTCAGTGGTATCGATCGTTGGCGGAGCGACGACGGTCGCTTCGGGAACCGGCGTCACGATCAGACTTCAGGCCAAAGATGCAGCTGGCAACAACCTCGCGGCAGGCGGCTCCACGGTCGCATTCGTCCAGAGTGTTGGCACCAGTGCCTTCGTCGAAGCCTTCCCGGTCTCCTCCACCGACAACGGCGACGGCACTTATACCGCGACTCTGACGGGCGACTTGGTTGGCACGGCCGCGACCTTGGCCGCTACGATCGGCGGCTCCGCTACGACTTCGACGACTAGTCTGACGGTGACCCCGGGTACGATCGCGACGAGCGCTTCCGTCGTGTCGATCGTCGGCGGAGTATCGTCGGTAGCGTCGGGCGCCAACATCACCGTCAAGCTTCAGGCAAAAGACGCCGCGGGCAACAACTTGACCGCGGGCGGCTCGACCGTCACGTTCACTCAAACCGGCGGCACGAGTACCTTCAGCCAGGGCTTCCCGGTTTCGGCGACTGATAACAGCAACGGTACCTACACGGC
>JAYVBB010000092.1:0-2558 GCA_043750715.1 Pseudomonadota bacterium
GCCCAGGCGTTCTCTTTGCTCGGAATTTCTTTGGAGTGCAGCGTCGAACGCGGCGGGCTGTCCGGGCTGGACGTCCACGCGTACATCGCCATGCCCGGATAGGCGGCCTTGTGGACCGTCTCGCCGAAGAACACCCGCGCGGGCTCGTTCTTGATCGTCATTTCCACGCCGAGTTTCTTGTATTCGGCTTGGAGGAACTGCTCGACCAGCTCGCGGGTCTTGTTGCCGGCGGTGGTCATGATGTTGAGCTCGAGCTTCTTGCCGTCTTTGAAGCGGAAGCCGCCCGCGCCAACTTTCCAGCCGGCTTCGTCGAGCAGCGCGCCCGCTTTCTTCTGGTCGAAGGCGTATTTTTCCACGTCGGCGGAGTAGTACGGGTCGAGCGGGTGGAAGTTGTGCAGAGCCGGGGCTTGCTTGCCGGAGAAGAGGGCTTGCGTCAGCTTCGTCTTGTCCAGGCCATACATCAGCGCCTTACGGACTTTGAGGTCGGCGAGGATCGGGTTTCTCAGGTTCATGTCAATGTGTTCGTAGATCAAGCCGTCTTTGAACTGGACCTTGAATTTGTCCTTGTTCGCCGCGTCCTTCGCCATGCGTTTTTCGAACTCGACCGCTTGGTCGAAGGTGACGCCGACTTCACCGACCATGTCGACTTCGCCCGAGAGGAGCGAGGCTTCGATGGTCTGGGTGTTCGGGATCAGCTTGACGATGATCTTCTCGATGTTGGCGGCCTTGCCGCCGAAGTTCGGGTTCTTCTTCACGACCACGTGGCTGCCGAGCTTGAGCTCGGAAACCAGGAACGGACCGTTGTAGAGGCCTGGGTTGGTCGGGTCGGTCGTGTACGCAGTTTGTTTTTCGTAGGCGCCGTTCTGGTCTTTCGTCTTGGCCCAGATGGGGCCTTCGATGTGGGACGGCAGCGGGTTGATCGAGATCTGGTAGAAGTCGTAGCGCGGCTCTTTGAAGACGAGCGTGAACTTCGCGGGGTTCTTTTTGTCCACCGTGACGCTTTCGATGCGCTCGTAGGTGTCTTTGGAGCCGACGGCGACGTTCGGCGACTTACCGACTTCCCAGGCGAGGACGAAGTCCTGTCCGGTGACCGGTTTGCCGTCGCCCCATTTCAGGCCGGGTTTGAGCTCCCAGTCGACGGAGAGTTTTTTCGCGCCTTTGTCGTCATAGATCTTCGCCATGCCGTTTTCCAGCGACGGAAGTTTGACGCAAAGGTCGCACACCCAGTTCCACTCGGCGTCGATTTCCGCGAGGGGACGGTCGACCATGAACGACAAGTAGACCGAGGTCGACATCGTCATGATCAGAGGGTTGAGGGACTCGAACTCTTGGCTGGTGGCGATCGTCAGCTGTTGATTGGAAGGCGCCGCGGCGAGCGAGCCGCTAAGGCCAATGGCCGCCAAGGCCACGATGATACGGTTCCGTGCGAAACTCATGTGCTCCCCCGAGGAGTGGTTAAAAAATCCCAGTCGCATAAAGCAATTTCGAAGCCAGACCTGACTTGGTTACGCGTACCGATGAAAATCAGGGACTTGAGGCTCCAACCCAGCGACTATCGCGGCAAATTGGTATACTTTTGCCAATAAGTCAAGGCCCCGCCGCGCCAAAACGATACCAGGTCGAGCCCACTTACTCCGCGAGAATCAAACTATCTTTCAGCTCGTTACGGTCGTCTAAGGCGCGCGGAAAATGCGGCGCCAGGAGCTTCGAGCAATCGCCGACCGCCTGGCAGAGTCCTTTGGCCAGATTGCCCGCTTTGATGCCGGTGACGATCGTTGCGACGACGCCCTCCCACGTTTCGGGAGGAAGCTTGTCGGAGATGGCCTTGTCGGCAAGCACTACGACGCGGCGCTCGTCGAGCGAGACGAAGAGGAGGATGCCGGTCTTGCCGGTCGTCGCAGTGAGCCCCGCCTGGTGGAACTCGAGTTGGGCGCGACGGTGCACCTGCAGGCTGAGGTCTCCAGGACTCGTCCATAGCCTCAGGTAGCGCGCCGGGAAGAGGAAAACCAAGGGCGTCGTCACGACCAAAAACCAGCCGCCGAAGAGGGTCGCCTGCGACGAGTGGAAGAGGACGACGTAAAGTCCGAAAACCAAAAGAAACGTTGCGAGCGTCTTCAGATGGCCGGCGTAAGCCGAGCGGCATACGACCATCGGCACGATCTCGGCACTGGTGCGGGTTTCGGCGTTCTTCACCGCCGCATCGATTTCCGCGAAAGCGTCGTGCTTCAGATAGCGGGCTGCCCATCGGGGGATTTCTTTGTTCACCATGACCCTGATGCACCTCCGCCCGAAGAGCCGCCGCCACCGCCGCCGGAGAATCCTCCTCCGCCGCCGCCACCCCAACCGCCGCCGCCGCCGCCGCCCCAGAAACCGGTATGGCGCGAACGCCGCGATCCCTGGAAACCGAAGAGGCGCGGGAGAAGCATGACGCCGAAGATGATGAAAAAGATGATCAGCGTGAATTTGGGATTGGCGTCGCGGGGCTCGTCGCGCGGAGCGGCCGTGCCCACTCCGAGCTTGCGATCCGGGTCGGTGCGCGCTGCGATGGCCCACACTGC
>JAYVBB010000093.1:0-2644 GCA_043750715.1 Pseudomonadota bacterium
TCCGTCCATATGGCCATGATCGGGAGGAAGCCCGAAAACCTTATGGATTTGGTAAAAAAACTAATAATAACAGACACAAAAGGCTGGGGAGAATGCGGCACACAGAGCTTGAAGGCAGAAAAGGGAGCCAAATCCGTGCCCAAACATTTCGGCGCCAAAGATGACATTACCAATGCTCTGGTCACTTTGGGCAAAGCGAGCCATGCAAAGCCCGCTCTTTATGCTGATACGTCCTGGGTTGCCTCGCTCGGCGTATTTCTCTCGACCGATACAAAGCTCCTCTTCGACGAATTTACGAAGAATGCAACGCCGGACGAATTCTCGAAATTCGTCGGTGACGTGATCGCCGTGGCGAAATCCAGCAAGTCCTCGGCCGTACTTTCGGCGGCGGTTTCTTCCGCTCAAAAGTCGGCAGATATTGACGAGTCCTTGGCGTCGATCATTAAGGACGCTGCAAAAGCGCTTGCCGATTCTCCGGAACAACGGCCTTCATCCCTCGGATCGGCAGAGGATTTGGCAAAAAAGTCTGAAGGCGAGATTCCGTCCGTGCCTCTCGCAGACGGCAAGTTCGCCTTCGACGACATTGGGACGTTCGACAGCAATTGCGCTTCAGATTCAGGTGATCCGACCCCAACCGATCCGTCCGTTGATCCGACTCCAGACTTGTCATCGGGCGACCTAGCACTTTTCTCGGAGACTCAAAAAACCCGCGTATTCTCGCGCCATAGTTCCAGAAGCGGAACGCGTGCCGTGGGCGCGGTTCGCGGCTTCGGCGGGCCCTTTCAACCAGGTCCGATTTGTATCGCTCCGGCGGTCGCCGTGGCGTCCGGACTCTGTCCGGACGGGTCGATGCCGGTCACCGTCGTGGCCGTCATGCAGTGTTTCAACCCCATCTTCCCGGCGCTGCCCGAGGGTAGTCACGCGCTAGGCAACGGCTACTGGGCAAGGCAGGATTGTGGACTGACGGTCGCCGAAGCGGCCCAAGAAGCCATCGCCAATGCCAACGCCGCCGCTGCCGACGCCATGGCGTCTAGCTGCATCGCCGCAGCCGCCGCTGGTAGTGTCTGCGCTCCTTACAACGTCATTCCGTTCGGGCCTACGCCGCCCGCCCCGGGCGTGCAGGCCTGCCGGCTAGATGTCCGCGTCGTGCCGGGGCTTCGCCTTCCCGGTGGCGGCCTTGGTGCCTGGTAGGTCCTGGACTGCCGCCCAGGAGCACACCAATAGAATCCCGGTTTCCGTCGAAGATTTCGAGTTCCCGCCCGGCGTGTGCATTAAATCGTGTGCCTTTTTCTGAACGAGCCGGGCACCCCGAGGCCTTGCCGAGGCCCCCCGCGTTCGCGGGAGTGCTATCCAAGCCGACCGCGCGCGGTTTTAAGCCGCTGTGCGATCACAATCGACGTAATGCAGCGTCTTTTCCTTTAGGTCGCGTAGTCCCTCGCCTTCGAGGTGGTAACTCTTCAGTCCCGCAATGGAACCACAGAGCTCCATAACTTCTTCGCCGATGACGACCCGGTCGGTATCGCCTCGATGGACCCGCAGCCGTTTAGCGGCGGTTTGAAGGCGACGGGAGCGCCCTGGGATTTCTCCGAGAGCCGTCGCCTTGCGATTGCCCTCCGGACCCATGATGCCGACTGAAGCGTGACCTGACGCAATGCCGACGTCGATGCCCTTGGGCGCACCGGTAATCGCGGCAATTGCTTCGCGCTTGCTGAGAAGTTCCCTGGCAAATCTCACGCCGGCAAGCGCGACTTCCGACTCCGACATGCCTTCATCGCAGAATCCGACGACGAAGAGTTCGTCGGCAATCCAGTCGCTGAAATAGTTCCCTGTCGGAAAACAGCGGTCGAGCAACGAGTTGCAAGATTTGTAGTAGTTCTCGAGAGCGTTGACCACCTCGGTCGGTGTCATGGCGGAAGTGAGCTTTTGATAGTTCCGCCAGTCGGAGCAGATGCAGACGCAAAAACGATCTTCGGGTGCAAAGAGTGATTCGACTGAGCGATTTGTCTCTACAGAGCGTCTCAAGATGGCTTGTGGGGTGAAAGAGCGTAAGCGCCTGAATTCCGAGCGAGCCGCCTTGCGCTCATTGGCTCCGATTCGGCGACGAAGGAAGTATGCGCCTGCGACAAAGCCTGGAAATGAAAGGATCCAGCTATCGACAAGGGGGTCGCCGACTAGAAAAAATACGCCGGGAATCGCGGCAAAGACGTAAAAAATGGCGCGGAATCTGGTCGCTCTCTCTCCTCCCGGCGCAATTAGGAGCGAGATGCTTGCGACCGCGAGCATGAGTGCTTCTCCGGTTGCTACGTTGATGTTTGGAATGCCCGGGGTGATCCTCGACAGAAATGCCGAGACGCCGAAGCCGAGCATAAGAATGAATTCCAAAGAGTGCACGGCAATGAGCCGGCGGTCGTCAACCTTCAAATCCAGCCGGAGTACTACCAGGGAAGCGACAAGAAGAATGGCATGAGTTGGGAGCATGAACAGGCGCCAAGAGTACTGGTACACGAAGTACCCAAAAAGCATCGAAATGCCGTGGTACGAGCCTGAAACGATGCATGCCGGGACGATATGGTTGAGCTCTCGCAGCTTTTCGTCCGAGTCGACGAAGCGCTCGAGATCCAGGTCCTTTAGTTCGTTGGTGTTG
>JAYVBB010000094.1:0-3622 GCA_043750715.1 Pseudomonadota bacterium
CTCGCTACCCGTCGCCAGATCCAGCCTCACCACGAATCCCGAAGCCAGGATGAACCGCACCCCGGTACCGTACGAATATTTGTAATTCTTGTTCAGGTCTTCCGGCAACTCGGCCACCGTCCCGGCCTCGCCGAAGAACGCCACCTGCACCCCCGTCCTCACTCCCGAAGCGACGAAGATGTTGAACGGCGTGAACTCTTCCGTCAGGTTCCACCGGAACTCGGTGCCTGCCGCCAGGGAGTGCGCCGAGTAGTAGCGGTTGGTCACGTAAGAGCGGAGCCGCTGCGTGCCGCCGAGCGGGGCGGCGGTGCCGTTGGCGTTTTCCGTGATCGTTTCCTCGACGAACTGGTCTTCGGTGCGCTCGCACTCCGCGCGCGTCGCGGGATCCTCGACCGCGCCACAGTTGAACTCGAGCTTTTCGCGGACCTTGCCGGAGTCGGTCTCGCCCGGCTTGGTGACGACGGCGTCGGAGCGGTAGAGGTTGAACACCCAGGTGCTGTAATGCCCGATCGGCACGTAGTAGAGGGCGTTGTATTCCATCTGGTAGAAGTCGGGCTGGTCGGCGCCCGCCGGGGGCTTGTCGTAGCGGTACGTCTCGAAGGAAAGGCCGCGCCGCGCGTCCGAGCGGTCGTCGGTCAGATCCAGGAAGAAGCCGGCGCTACGGTTGAACGTGCTGTTGGTCTCGCCGTTGCCGCGGCTGATGAGCTCGCCGTCCTTGTCGCGAATGCCGTCGAGGCGGGCGGTCTGCCGGTTGCCGGCGACGAGGAGCTGCAGGCGGCGCGCGAACATGCGGTAGCTGACCTGCATGTAATAGACGCCGAGCGAGCCAAGCTCGATCGTCTTACGGTCCTCGGGATCGGACTTGATGCCGCGGCGATGCGACTCGATCGCGGCACGCGAGAAGCTGTTCCAGAAGAGGTTGATTGTCAGGTCGTCGGTCCACACGGGGATGTCGAGGATGCCGAGGCCGATGCCCGCAAGGTCGCCCCAGAAGCGGAAGCCGAGGACGTCGGTCTCGGACCCTTTGAGGTTGAAGGCCGAGCCGAGAATGCCGTAGGTGAAGCCGATGCCCGGGATGTTGGCCGCGGCTGGCGTCAGGATGTGCCCCGGCGTCGTCTGGCGCTGGTCCTTCCGGCGCGCCGGAATGAAGCCCGACTCCTCATCCGAGTTGGTCGGCGTTGCCGGCGTCGTTTCGATGCCGGGCTTGGGGAGGACCAGCTTGGCCGGCTCTTCTTCGGCTCGCGCCGGACCGCCGAGGGCAAAGACCAATGTCACGCCTGCTAGCCACTGCAACGTCCGCTCGCGCACACAGCCTCCTCGGAATCGGGCTCTCATCTTAGCGTGAATTCATGAACCCTGATATATAAGGATGGCTGTTTTTACGCACTTCCGCTCTCGTATACGAGGCTTCCTTGACGCGAGTACTGGCCATCCTCCTGCTCTGGGTCTTGCCCGGGGCCGCTTTCGCGAAAGACACCGTCATCCTCTTCCTCGGCGACTCGCTGACGGAAGGTTTGGGTGTGGCCCCCGAAGCCGCTTACCCCGCTCTCGTGGAAAAAGACCTGAAGGACGCCAAGCTCGCGGTCAAAGTCGTCAACGGCGGGATCAGCGGGTCGACGTCGGCGAGCGGGACGTCCCGCTTGAAGTGGCACCTCAAGGCGAAGGAAAGACCCGACCTGGTGGTCCTGGCGCTCGGAGCCAACGACGGCCTCCGCGGTCTCTCCGTACCCGACATGAAGAAGAATCTGACGGACGTCGTCAAGCTCGCCAAGGCGGCCCAGCTCCGCGTGCTGCTCGTCGGCATGATCATGCCTCCCAACTACGGCAAGGACTACACCGACTCCTACGCCAAGGCGTTTCCCGACGTCGCGAGGGACGAAGGCGTGCCGCTCGTACCCTTCCTCCTCGCAGACGTCGGCGGCGAAAAAACGCTCAACCAGGCCGACGGCATCCACCCGAACGAAGCCGGCCACAAGCTCCTCGCGCGCAACGTGCTGAAACACCTGAAACCGCTGCTGGAAAAAAAATGAGCGAGTCTCCCGAAGCCCTGCGCCTCGACTCCGTGACGAAAACCTATGCCCATCCCGCCGGCGAGGTGAAAGTGCTGAACGGCGCCTCCGCGGTCGTGCGCCAGGGCGAGCGCGTCGCGGTCATCGGCCCTTCCGGCAGCGGCAAATCCACACTTCTGGCGCTGCTTGCCGGCCTCGATCGGCCGAGCTCGGGCCGGGTCGTCGCCTTCGGCGAGGACCTGACTCACTATTCCGAGGAGAAGCTGACTGCCTGGCGCGCCGCGAAGATCGGCATCGTCTTTCAGCAGTTTCACCTGATGGTTCACCTCACCGCCGTCGAAAACGTCGCCCTGCCACTGCGTATCCTCGGTAAGGGCAACGCCTTCGGCGAGGCGACGCGGGCGCTCGGCGAAGTCGGCCTCGGGGCCCGCCTCGACCATTTTCCTCACCAGCTTTCCGGCGGCGAGTGCCAGCGCGTCGCGATCGCGCGCGCCCTGGTCGCGAGCCCGAAGCTGCTCTTGGCGGACGAGCCCAGCGGCAACCTGGACACCACGACCGGCCACGACGTCATGCGGCTGCTCTTCGACCTGGCCCAAAAGAACGGCACGACGCTGATCCTCGTGACGCACAACCAGGAGCTCGCCAGCTGGTGCGACCGGCGGCTGACGCTCGGGGGCGGGATGCTGAAGGATGGCTAGCCTGCCGCTCAGCCTCGCCTGGCGCGAGACGGTGAACCACAAGCAGTTCAGCCTCTGGTTCGTGTTCAGCCTGGCGCTCGGGCTCACCGGCTTTTTGGTCCTGAACGCTTTCCGCGGCTCGCTTTCGGACCATTTGGACGACCGCTCGCGCGCCATGCTCGGCGCCGATCTCGGCTTCTTTTCCCAGCGACCTTTCACGCCGGACGAAGAGGAGCTTCTAACGAAGACGCTCCCGGGAGGCACGAAGTTCCACCGCGAGACGACGCTGTTTTCGATGGCGGGAGGGACCAACACCTCGCGGCTGGTCGAAGTCCGCGCCATCGACGCGGGCTTTCCCTTCTACGGCACGGTCGGACTCGAGCGCGCCGGCGAAGTGGCCGGGGGCGAGGACCGCCTCGGGGCGGACAAGATCTGGATCTATCCGGAGCTTCTCACCCAGCTCGGCTTGAAGATCGGCGACCCGTTGCAGCTCGGAGGCCTGACTTTCATCGTCGACGACGTCGTCCGCCGCGATCCCGCCGCGGGCGGCCAGGGATTCGTCACGGCCCCGCGCATTTTCATGAGCCAGGCCGCCCTCGAAGCGACCGGCTTGACGACGAAAGGCAGCCGGGTCGCGCGCGCGCTGCTGGCGCAGCTTCCTCCCGGCACAGGCGACGCCGAAGTGCGGGTCAAACAGCTGAAGCTCGCCCTAGGCAACACGTCCGACGTCCGCGTCCGGAGCCACCGCGAAGCGAGCGAGGACATCCACCGCGCCCTGACCCACATCGGCAACTACCTCGGCCTGGTCGCCCTCGTCGCGCTCTTCCTGAGCTCGGTCGGCGGTGTCTACCTTTTTCGGAGTCTGTTGGAATCCCGGCGGAAGGACCTGGCGATTCTCCTGAGCCTCGGCATGAGCCTCAACCGCGCGCGCCTCGT
>JAYVBB010000095.1:0-8821 GCA_043750715.1 Pseudomonadota bacterium
ACTGAAGCTACGCTACCCCGCGGCCGACGCCGAAGCGCATCAGCGCCTGCTCCACGACGTCGAGGCAGCTCTCAAGCCGTGGCTCTACGAAACCGACGACCAGGACGTGGCGTCCGCGCTCATTCATCGCCTGGCCCGGTTTCGCTCGATCGATCTCTACGACGGCTGCACTCAAGGCAACGTCCTGGAAGTCCTGGCGCCGCTCCTGCGCGAGGCCGTGACCAAGCCCGCCATGATCTCGTGCGTGACGTCGTGGGAACGCCATGACACGCCGCACGCCTTCGTCGAAACGATGCTGCAGATGAACTCCGACACGGAAGCCGCGCTTGCCGTCGCCGGCTTCGACGGCACCGGCACCTGGGCGGTCGGCATCCGGATCATGGGCGAGACGTCGATCGAGGAAAGGCCTTCGCTTTACAAAGGCGATGCCATGCGCGGGAGAAACCTCAAAGCCATCGCGCATCTGGCGACCAAGGCATGGCACGACATGCTGCGCGGCGGCCTCAACTGATGCCGCTTCCAGCCACCCAGCCGCCGCGCCGCTACCGCCGCGCCTACGTCGAAATCAGCAATATCTGCAATCTCAAGTGCGACTTCTGCCCGACGGTCGAGCGGCAGAACGAAGTCATGGACCTGGTCCAATTCGAGAAGATCGCCCGCGACGTTCAGCCCTTCGTCGACGAGATCTGCCTGCATCTCATGGGTGAGCCGCTCGGCCACCCGGACTTCGCGGGCTTCGTCGACGTCTGCGCGCGCATCGGCCTCCCCGTGAGCGTCACGACCAACGGCACGTTGATCACCGGCGCGCGCCGGGAAGCCCTGCTGCACCCGATCGTTCGCCAGGTCAACGTCTCGGTGCAAAGCTACGAAGCCAACTTCGGCGAGCAGGATCCGAAGGCGTACCTCTCGCGGGTCTTCGCCTTCACGCGCGAAGCTCTGGAAAAGCGGCCCGACCTCTACGTCAACTACCGCTTGTGGGATCTCGACGACCCCGCGGCGAAGTCCGACCGCAACGGCCGGGTTCGCAGCGCGATCGAAGCCGAATTCGGCGTCTCGTTCGCCAACTTCAAAGTCGACGTCCGCCGCAGGAAGGGCCACAACCTCGTCGGGCGCCTCTCGGTGCACTTCGATTCCCGCTTCACCTGGCCCTCGCCCACCCTGCCCGTCCGCTCGACCGAGGGCTTCTGCCACGGTCTTTCGTCGCACTTCGGCGTGCACGCGGACGGGACGCTGGTGCCGTGCTGCCTCGACAAGGAGGCGGCCGTCTCTCTGGGCAACTGCCACGACCGTCCGGTTGCCGAGCTGCTGGAGTCGCCGAAGGCGGTCGCGATCCGGAACGGCTTTGCGCGCGGCAAGCTGGTCGACGACCTTTGCCAGAGATGTCCGTTCATCAGCCGGTTCGACCGCAAGGCCAAGAGGCTGGCGCAGTAAAAGAGAAAGCGCGAATCCCCACTTAGGAATTCCCGCCTCTAGCTTTCCAGCGCGTCGCTGGGAATGACGGGCGGGCTCGGGACCCGCGCCCCGTTGGGATCACCACCAGGCTTCGAGTTGAGCGCCGGTCGAGAAGCCGTTCGTACTGCCGCTGTAGACGTCGCCGCCGACGCCGCCTTTGGAGTCGTCGTTCCAGCTGGCGTAGGTCGCGAAGACGCGGAGCGTCGGGCGCGCCCAGAAGCCACGGCCGGCCGTGATCTGCGGAGCAAGCGTCAGCTTGTTGAGCGTCGCCGCTTTGTAGTCTTTGCCGTCGAAGAGGGCGTTGTCGACTTTGGTCGTGCCGGCCTCGAGCGCGACGGCCGTCGTCTCGCTGAAAGCGAGGATCGGACGGACGCCGAGCGTCGTCTCGACCTTGTTCGGAATCTTGTCGCCGGCCGCGTTTTCCAGGCCGCCGAAGTCGGCGTTCTGGTAGAGGAGGACGAAGTTGGTCGCCAGGTCTTTGCTGAACTGGGCCAACAGCTCCTCGGCGAGGCGCATCGTCTTCGAGCTCTTGCGCGCGTCGACTTGATCGTCGGCGCCTTTGGCGATGTTCTGCGAGCCCCAGGCTCCGAAGTCGGAGAGGTTGCTGCTGCCGCTCGTCGTCGGAGCGGCCGTGGCGGTGCCGACGTCGCCCGTGGCGCCGAAAATGCCGGTGCCGTACTGGAAGGTCACTTTGTTGTAGCCGCCGAGGACGTCCAGGGTGTGGAACACGGCGAGCTGGGTGCCGCTGATCGGCTCCCATTTTTCGTCGCCGGACTCATGGCCGCGTTTGCCGGCCGTACCGTAGATGATCGCCGTCTCGAGCTTGCCCGAGCCGACGTGGATGTCGGAGAAGCGGATGTCGGTATTGGTCTGGGCCGGGCCGTCGGTGATGCCCGCCGGGATGTTGCGCGTCAGCGCGAGGTGGAGATTCGCGAAGCCCATGCCGATGTCTTCGAGGCCGGCGCCCGGTCCCGAGTTGTCCAGCGTGTAGTAGTCGAGGATGTGAATGTCGTGCCGGCGGTAGAAGCGCTTGCCGACCCACGGCTTGGCCATACCGATGACGTTGACGCCTTGGACGTATGCTTCACGCAGCGAAAGCGTGAAAGCCTGGCTCAGCTCCGGACCCGCGGTCGAAGTGCCGTCGACTTGCGTGTCGGTCGGCTCCCAGTCGCGGTGGCCCTGGCTGACGGCGGCGAGCCGGAAGTTGGTGTTGAAGCTCGGCTCGGACTTCGTCTTGCCGAGAAGCGTGTTCTTCACGAAGTCGGCCTCGATGTACGTCTCGCACTCGTTGCCGAGGCGGAACTTGCCGGAAGCGCCTTCGGTTCCGGGAGCGCGAAAGCAAACCTGATCGGTGCCGCCGCGGCTGAAGCCCATGCCAGAGCGCATGTAACCGTGATATTCGAAATCTTGGGCGAAAGCCGATTGGGCCGCGCCTCCCACGAGAAATGCCACTGCCAGAATCCATGCACGTTTCATCGGAAAGAACTCCCCTTGGGTCAATGAAGCTGGTGACCCTAGCACAGGCGTTCTTTCGAGGCACTACGTCATTCGTGCGGCGGGGGCGGCGTCATGATTGGAGTTTTGCTGCATTCCGACTGGTCCGGATTGGCGCAGCAAGCAGCGAGTCGCTCGGCCGCGCGCTGAAATCCCGACGACTGCCAATCGGCGAGCGAGTGGACGTCTCCTCCCGCGGGCGGCATCCAATATTTCAAGGCGAAGGCCTGGCCGGCGGCGCTCAGGTTCGGCGCGAGCTGCAGCCCCGATGCCTGCTTCGACCAGGCCAGGCAACCGTTGAAGCTACCGACGTTGTGACAAGACGTGCAGGACTTGCCGTTGGTGTCGGTCGTGACGGTGCTGGCGATGGCAAGCGACTTGTCCCATTTGTAGAAGGCGCGGCTGCCGAGCATGCTGTACTTGCCAGAGCGGCCGCCGCCGAAGCCGCCCGGCGGCACGATCGGGAGACCCGCGTCGTCCCGCACCTGGTCGATGTAAGGGCTGTGCATCCAGGGATCCGCGTCGTGGCAGCGGAAGCACTTCTTGTCGGCTGCCGACTGCGGAGACAGCCAGAATTGAGCGGCCGTTTGCGCGAACGACGGCGAACCTGCCGGGAGCTCCGCCTCGTTCGGGGGCGGAATGCGGCGGCCGTCGGTCGAAGCATAGTTCGGCCGCAGCATCTGGTACCAGCAGGACTCGCCGGTGACGCGGTTGTGTTGCAGAATCGCGATGTCCTCGAAGAGCGGCAGATCGGCGCCGTCGTAAGTCTTCCCTTGGTAAGTCTGAGGGCCGAGCCGCGTCTGGTAGCGTCGGCACGTGAACATCGTGTCGACGTCCGGATGCTCGGTGCCGTCGGAACGAAAAGTTTTGAGCCTTCCGACCCGGGAATAGGGGACGCAGCGCCCCTGATCGCCAAGGCCGAGCAGCGCGGGCTTGTCGCAGGCCATCTGGTTGGCGCCGGTGCCCCATTGGTAAGATTGGGCCTGCTGCGCCGTGAGTCCCGCCGGGATTTCCGTGCCGTTGACGACGATCGGAATGATCTGGCCGTCGAGGCAACTGAAGGGTCGCAGCTCGCCGAGGCGTTCGGCGCATTGACGTCCGTAGGACGTGACCCCGATCGACCCGCTGCCGGCGCGGCTCTTCACCTGCACGCGCTCGTACCAGCTCTGATTGCCGGCTTCGTCCTGGACCATGACGTCGAAATAGTAGGTCGTCTCCGGCACGAGCCCGTGCAACGTCGTCGAAATCCGGTTCTCGATCACGCCGGAGGCCGGATCCCCCGTGACGTTTTGAAAAGACGAATACACTTGATACGACAAATCGCTGGCCGGCGTCAGATTGTCGGACGCGGCCTTCCACGACAGCGTGACCGCGACGTCGCTCAGCTGCGACACGGTGATCTTGGCCGGGGTGGGCACGCCGGGAGGGGTGGTGTCCGCGGCCGTCGCCTGCTCCAGGATTTTGTAGAGAGCGACGTTGCCGCCCTTGTCTTTCACCAGAACGGCGACGAAATACGGTTTGCCTTGCTCCAGTCCGGTGATCTGCAGCAGCTCTTGATACGGTGCAAAGTCGGAGACCTGCCGTCCGTCCGCGAGAATCACCTCGAGCGTGTCGAAGGGACCGTGATCGGCGACGTAGACGGCATAACGGAGCTCGCTTCCCGTCGTCAGCAAGTCGGCGGCCGGATCCCAATGAATGCTGAGAGACCTCTCGGCCACGCCGCGCGCGACGACCAAGCCGTCGCCTCCCGGCAGCGCTGCTGCCTTGTCGGAAGCATGAGTTTTGATGGTCTTCTCGTCGACGCCGAGACTGAACTCGATGTTGCCCGAGGCGGGCATCGAGAGAGCCTGCATGCTTTGGGTCGCGATCTGCGTCCCGTCCTCCGCTGCGGCGAGCAACACGACGTCGACGGTCTGGCCGGGAGCCAGCTGTCGGAAGAACCCAGGGAAATCGCCGCTGCCGTTCCAAGGGAGGCTGGCCTCGCTCCAATCCGCGGCGGCGCTGATCCGGTAGCGGACGGTCAGCACGAGACCCTGGGCAAACGGCGGGGCATCGCGGGCCGGCTGGGCGAGTGGCAGACCAGCCTTCAGCCATTGCTCGACGAGCGCGATCTGTTCTTCAGGAAGACGCGATGCCGGGGCAGGAGGCATCGGCGCCGTCGTGCCGCGCATCCGCGCGACCATTTCCTGGACGGTTTCCTGCGGCGTCGCGAAACGCCCTTTGAAGGGAAACTCGGAGAGATCGAGGACGGTTCCCGCGCCATGACAGCCGAGACAGGCGCCGACTAGCGGCGTCTTGACGTCCTGCAGCGTGACGACCGGAGTTTCCCCTTCGAGGGCGACGTGCACGTGCACCAGGTAGGGTACGTCGCGGAGCAGCGGCGCGTCACCCTTCGGCACGTCGGTTTCCGTCTCGGACCGTTTGCCCGAACGTTCTCCGTTCTTGCACGCGGTCCAGAGCGACATCGCCGTCAGGACGACGACGAAGGTTCTTTGAAGGACTGGCATTTCTCGATTTTAACGCGAAGGGGACCGTCCTGCCAGCAAAGCGGCCCCGGCAAATTTTGCCGAGGCCGTGTCTACAGGACTTTATCGTGCTCAGTTGGCCGAGCGGACGTAGAAAGGACGGGCCGTGCGGCTACCGCGGCGAAGACGCAGGTCGCCGAACGTGCGCTGCTCGTTGTAGGAAAGCGACAACCAGTACTTGCCGTCGACCAGACGCTCGACGCCTTCGCTGTCGGGAAGCTGACCCACGACCGCGGACGTTCTCGTCGGGTCGGATTCATAGTGCGACCAGACGCCGGTCCATGCCCCGTTCTTGCCGTCGAGGCGACCGACGTTGAGGAGGAGGTACCGGCGCTCGCTCACCTGGTATTCCGGGGAGCGGAAGTCTTCCCAGCGCAGCTCCGGGTTGCCCTGGTTGAACGTCTGACCGACTTCCGGCGCGTTGACGGTCGGCGAAGCCGAGGACGTCATGCGCTCGAGAGGAAACCAGCCGTCGGTGCGCGTGCCGTCCTTCTGCGTGATCGTGAACAGGTAGAGGCCTTCCTGCAGCGGCTCGCGGCCGTCGCCGCCGTACATTTCGAAGTAGTATCCGCCGTCGTCCGCCTCGGTGGACCACTCGCCGACGCCCGCTTCGCTGTCGAGGATGACCTCGCTCGGGAATTTCACGAGCTTGATCGACGCCACCGAATCCTGCTCGGGACCGTTCACCGAGAACTGGTACGCATACTCGATCCCGTCCGGAAGCTCTTTTCTGTAATGCTTGAACTTGAGAGCGGTGAGCGGCGCGGGCAGGCGCCAGTCGGCCGGCAGACGGCCTTTGTTCTCGGTGAACGCTTTGCTGATCAGGGCCAGCGCGTTCTTCTGCTCGACTTTGCCCGCACCCGGGTCGCTCAATACGTCATGGACCAGCTTGGTCATGCCTTCGAAGTCGCGCTCTAAATACGCCTGGTGCGCCTTGACGAGCGAGATCACTTGCGTGCCTTCGCCGGCCGCGAACCAGCCGGACGCCTGGGCGACGCCGGCCGTAGCCATCATTAGTCCCGCGAGGCCGATCATTTTCCGAATCATCGTCTTATCTCCTGGAAGGGGAAGGGTTCGAAGCGGTGCATCCGCTTCACTGTCCCCATCCTGCACGGGCCGGAGTTTTCGGTTGTCATCGTGAGACTCATGTTTCGTCAATTCTTCGTCAAGTCTTGGGCGACCGAGCGCGCCATCCGGTAGCCGACGCCCCGGACCGTTTCGAAGAACTCGGGCTTGAGCTTCGTGCGCAGCTGGAGCACGTGTGTGTCGACAGTGCGCGTCGTGGGATAGGCCTCGAAGCCCCACACGAGGTTCAGGATTTCGTCGCGGCTGAAGACCTTGCCGACGTTTTCGAGGAAGAGGCGAAGCAGCGCGAATTCCATGCGCGGCAGGTCGACCTCGAGCGCACCGTGCACCACCCGGTGCGCCTCAAGGTCCATCACGAGATCGTGGTACGTCAGCGTCCGGGGCGCGGCGCCCTTTTGCGTCGTTCTGAGCCGGGCCTTGATTCGCGCCAGGAGCTCCCGCGGTTCGAAGGGCTTCGTCAGGTAGTCGTCGGCGCCGAACTCGAAGCCCAGCACCTTGTCGACGAGTTCGTGACGGGCAGTGAGAAAGATGACGGGCACGCCTCGGCCGGCCTTTCGCCAGGTCTTGAGCAGATCGATTCCCTGGCCGTCGGGGAGCATCCAGTCGAGGATCACGAGATCCGGCTCGTCGCCTATCCGCTGCGCGGCTGCGGCCGCCGTGGCGGCGTGACTGACGGCGTAACCTTCCTGGACGAGAAGGCGCTCCAGCGGCTGCGCGATCGCCCGCTCGTCTTCGACCAAGAGAATGCGCGGCGTCATGGCGCCTCCTTGAAGCGCAGCGAGAAGGTCGCCGGAAAGCGCGCGAGCGAGAGGCTGCCGCCCAGATCCTTGACTATTTTGGTTACGACGTGGAGTCCGAGACCGAGGCCGTGGCCGGAACCGTACGCCGCCGCGGCGCTGAGCTTCGTCGGATCGGTTTCAGGCAAGGTGCCCTGGTCCTGGATCTGCACGCCGAGTTGGCCCTTGTCGAGGCTGACGCGCACGCGCACCTCGGGTTTGCCGTGGCGAAGCGCGTTCTCCACGAGGTTCTGGACGCAAACCTTCAGCAGGTAAGGATCGATCGCGAACGGCCGGTCGCCCGGCAGCGCCTCGACGACGATCCGGTCCTGGTATGGCTCCAGCACGGATTCGAAGAACGACTGGATCGACGGCAGGACCTTGAGGTGAGACGGCGACGCCTTGGCTTCGTCGGTCTTGAGGTAGCGGGTCGTCCCGGCGATCACGCGGTTGAGGCGTTGCACTTGTTCCGTGAGCAGCAGGAAGGCTTCCTGACTGGCCTCGGGGAGCCGGTCGAAATCGGTGCGGAGCGCTTCCAGGGTCAGATTGAGGCTGGTGGCGGGAGTCCTGAGCTCGTGCGTCAGCGCACGGACTACGAACATCTGATCGTCGCGCTCGCGGCGCTTTTCCCGCAAACGCACGACCGCAAACGCGATCAGCGTCGCCGTCAGGACGAGCACGGCGGCGATTGCGACGAACACCAGCGTCGGAAGGAGCCGGGGGTTGGCCCCACGCGCCGCGGTCTGGGAGTCCCACAGGGCGCGTGGGTAGACCAGATACTCGCCCCCGTCGCCGCGGCCGCTCGAGCGGTTCGCGAAGAGCAGGGCGTACCGGCTCGTCAACACGACGGCGTCGCCGCGCCAAAGCCCGGCGAGGTCGTCCCGCGTCAGGCCCGCGAGAACTCCTTGCTCGGGACGCTCGAGTGCATGCATGCGATTCAGGTGCGCGTCGAGCCACGCCTGACTTTGAAACGCGGGATGGCCGGACGCCCGCGCGAGCGAGACGTACGACTTGCCGGTCGGGTGCATGTAGGGAGGCGCCGCGAAAAAGCTCTCGTCGAGCCGAGCCTTCAGACCACAGAGGTACGACGCGAAGACCCGCGCCTTCTCCAGCTCGAAGTTGGCCGCGGGAACGTCGAGAGAACGGTCACACGACTCGGCCAGCCGATGAATGCGGCTCAGCTCCGTCAGGTCGAAGCGCTGGAAAAAGGGCAGCGTCCGGTCGGGGTCCATGAGCTCGTCACCGGTCGGAGGCGCCAAGCGGGCAACCGGACTCTCCTCTCCGATCAGCGCCGACCGCACGCCCTGCTTGCGCGCGACGGTGGACTCGGGAGAGGCGGCGCGCCGCGACACCAGGACGTACGCCGAACCGGCCCCGACGAGGACCACCAGGGAGGTCGCGATGATCAGCCCGAAACGCTTCATAGACAAGGACTGTAGCGGTTTCATGCGGGCCGAATGTCATGGCTTTGTCAAGAAAACGCAAGGC
>JAYVBB010000096.1:0-3794 GCA_043750715.1 Pseudomonadota bacterium
GCCAGATGCTCCCACGCCTCTTCCTGCGTCGCCCCGTCCTTGACGCCTTCCAGCTCCTTGTGGCTGAGCTGACCCAGGCGTTGCACTTTGCCCCGGAACAGCCGGAACGCGCCGTCGTCGATCGTCAGCAGGTCGGCGACGCGGCTGAGCTTGCGCTCGACTTCTTGGGTGCTGCCTTGCGCTTTATCCATCGCGTCGTCGTGGCGCTGCTTCTGGGCGTCGAGCTGGCGGAGCAGATGCCGCGCCGCAGCCTCGCGGCGCCGCTTGGCGACGTGCAGGAAAACCGCTACGGTGATCGCCATGACGCAGGCGAAGCCGAGGCAGAGCTCGAGCACGCCGAGCGGAAACGCGCGGCTGGCCAGCGGCGCGGACACCGCCTCGAGCGTCACCACGCCCAGCTGGCCGTCCACGGGAATCACCGGAGCCTGGGCGAGTTCTTCGCGCAGATCACCCGTTTCCGAAGCGAGAAACAGTTTGCCGTCCCAGGTCAGGCCTAGCGGCGAGCCGTGGGCTTTCGTAAGCTCGCGCGCGAACCGGTCGTCGAGTCGGCGCTCCAGACGAAGGTATCCGAGCCCGTCGTCGAGGCCGCCGATCAGCCAAACGCCGACGAGCGTGCCTTTTTGCAAAGTGACGGGCGCGGCCGTGCCTTTGACTGCTTCGCGAGCGGACGTCATGGCGGAGACGGTGAGCTTCTCACCCGCCGCGTCTTCACCCTTTCCCGCCAGGTCCCCGAGCAGATCGCCGTCGCTGTCGAAGGCGACGCAACCGAGCAGCTCGTGCGCGCCGCAGAAAGTCTTCAACGCGGACGCCACCGTCGAACGGTCGAGCACCTCCGCGCCGGATTGCAAAAACGGGTTGCCGCCGAGCTGGCGCAGCTCGAGCTCGAGGCGCTGCTTCTCGAAGTCGAGGGCGCGGCGCAGCGTCTCTTCGGCGCGCTCGGCTGCCGTCCACCCGCAAAGAAGCAGGATCCCGACGATTTTGACGGTTAAAACGAGGCGACGGACCATACCTATATATCGGGGGCTAGGGCAAAACCCCGTAGTGCAGAGTCCCGTCCTCTGCTAATCTCCCATAACCCGCGAACCCCTATGGATCCCGAGGCCTTTTTTGCCTTTTTCTCCAAGCGACCGGTGCTCTGGCTGTCACATCCCCTGGGAGTTTTGCGTCTGCGCGCACGCCCCTCGGCTGGACGTGGCGACCCGCGTCGTCGTGCTGATGCACAGCCGAGAGAACCTACGGTCCAGCAACACCGGCCGCTTCGCGCCGCTCGCGCTGAGGTCCGCCGAGGTGCGCCTGCATGGAGTGAAAGACCACCCCGTCGATCTCTCCGACCTCGATCCGGCCTCGACCTACGTGCTGTTTCCAGGACGGGGCGCCAAAGCGCTCACGCCAGAGCACGTCGCAACGATGGCGCGTCCCGCTACGATTCTCGTTCCGGACGGCAACTGGACGCAGACTTCGCACATGCTGAAACGCCTACCTTTGTTGGGCCGCCTCGCTAAGATCGAACTCGCCGGCCCGCTTCCCGGACTCAACCGCGCAAGGCGCAACGTCTTTCCGGACCGCATGTCGACCTTCGAAGCGATCGCGCAGGCCGTCGGAGCGCTCGAAGGCTCCGGCGTCGAGGACGTCCTGACGGATTTTCTGCGTCGGGCGGTCGACCGCAAATTGATGTTGCGCGGCAAGCTTTCCGCCGCCGAGGTCCACGGCGGCCTTGACCGTCCCCTAACCCCTCATGTACTCAATCCCTAAGTCAATCTTTAGACTATTTTTGCTTTTCCTTAAAAAGGGAGATGACATGAAACGCCTGATTCTCGCTGCCGCCTTGGCTCTGTCGGCCACCTCCGCCCTCGCCGACGATTCGCCCGATTCGCCGATGACGGTCGAGCGCCTGCGCAACGCCAACCAGTACGACCTGAACGACGTCTACGCGAACGCACCGGCTGGCGTGATCCCGAACGGCGAGTCCAACGGCACCGCCGTGTTCTTCCCCGGCACCATCATCAACACCCCGACGCAGCTCCTCGCGGCTCTCGTCTGGCAAGGCAAAGTCTTCGATACCGACACCGGCATCCTGGTGAACAAAGTGTTCGGCTTCCGCGCCATCAAAGCCCGCCTTTACATGGGCGAGAGCATTTTCGACGGCAAAGAGTCGGTGATCATCGACTACAAGGACACCTCGGTCCTCGCCCATCGCATCCGCGACGAAGTCCGTCTCGTTGCCCCGAATCTATACCTCGGCCGCGCATACCTGCGCACTTGGCTCGGCGATTACATGATCGTCAACTTCATCCTCGACTTCAACCACGGTTGATTCGCGGCTTTCCGAAAGAAAAAAGGGCCGGCTTTCGCCGGCCTCTTTTTTTTTACGCGGGGCGTTGCACTTCGACGTATCTGGCTGCGCGCACGCGCAAGGAAGCGCCGTAGTGCACGACTGTACGCGCTTCCAGAACTGAGGCTCAGCGCATCAGCTTCCGGATCAGGCCGACGCGGTTCCGGTAAGGCGGGTATTTGAGTTTCACGTCCATCAGGAAGCTCGACTTCACCACCGATTTGCGGTGCGAGAAGGTCTCGAAGCTGTCTATCCCGTGATAGGCGCCGATGCCGCTCTGACCGACGCCGCCGAACGGCAGGTTCGGGTTGGCGATGTGGATCAGCGCGTTGTTCACGCAGCCGCCTCCGAACGGGATCTCGTCGATCACCCGCCGCTCGGTCTCGGCTTTGTTCGTGAACACGTAGCACGCCAGCGGATTGGGACGCTTCTTCACCATGGCGATGGCGTCGTCCAGCGTGTCGTACTCGAGCACGGGCAGGATTGGTCCGAAGATCTCGTCTTCCATCAGCTTGTGCTCGAGCTTGACGTTGTCGACGACGGTCGGAGCGATGAAGAGGCTACCCTTGTCGTGCTGGCCGCCGACGACGACTTCGCCTTCACCGAGCATGCCGACCAGGCGGTCGAAATGCCGCGGTGTGATGATCCGCGCGTAGTCCGGGCTTTCGGCCGGCTTTTCCCCGAAGAAGTTGACCAGCTCCTGCCTGATGCCCTGGATCAGGTCCCGCTTCAATGCCTTGGGGACCAGCAGGTAGTCGGGCGCGATGCAGGTCTGGCCGGCGTTGAAGAATTTACCCCAGGCGATGCGGCGGGCGGTAATCGCGAGGTCCGTGTCCTTGTCGACTATGCAGGGGCTCTTGCCCCCGAGCTCTAGAGTGACCGGGGTCAGATGCTCGGCGGCAGCGCGCATGACGATCTTGCCGACCGGGATCGAACCCGTGAAGAAGATGTGGTCGAAGCGCTCCTTGAGCAAAGCGGTCGTCTCGGAGACCGCCCCTCCGACCACGGCGCAGAATTCGGGAGAGAAGGTCTTTTCGATCAGTCGCGTGACGACCTCGGACGTCGCCGGCGAGAGCTCCGACGGCTTCAACACCGCCGTGTTGCCGGCCGAGATCGAGCCGATGAGCGGGGCGATCAGCAGCTGAAACGGGTAGTTCCAGGGGCTGATGATCAGCACCGTGCCCTTGGGCTGCAGATAGATCCGGCTGGTCGACGGCTGATGCATCAGAGGCGTCGACACCGGCCGCGCCCGCATCCACTCGCGCACGTGTTTGAGCGAATGGCTGAGCTCGTCGTAGATGAAGCCGACCTCGCTGCCGAACGCCTCGAACTCGGACTTGTTCAGGTCCTTCTTCAGCGCCGCGATGATCTCGGGCTCCAGCTCTTTGATCGCCGTCCGGCCCAAGCACAGACAGAAATTATCAAACGGATATTCAGCAAACTAACAACGATGCCACAAGTC
>JAYVBB010000097.1:0-3790 GCA_043750715.1 Pseudomonadota bacterium
TGAACGAGATCTACCGCCGCCAGCTCGACGACGGCGACGTCCGCGACCCGTTCCTCGCGATCACCACGCCGACGCTCCACGGCGCCCCCGGCAAGAACATCGCCCCGAAGGGCCACCACCAGATGGTCATCTGCACCTGGGCCGGCTACAAGCAGCCCAAGCAGCTCAAAGCCGACAGCCCCGACGAGTACTACAAGCGGAAGGAAGAGGTCACGGCCGCGATCCTCGACTCCGTGGAGAAGCACTATTTTCCGGACTTGAGAAAGCACATCGACCTGCTCCAGCTCGGCACCCCGACGACCAACGAAGACTACGTCTCGTCGCC
Source organism: Pseudomonadota bacterium (assembly GCA_043750715.1). Classification (GTDB taxonomy): domain Bacteria; phylum Bdellovibrionota_B; class Oligoflexia; order Oligoflexales; family CAIYRB01; genus CAIYRB01. The sequence goes on from JAYVBB010000097.1 coordinate 326, forward strand.
CTTGGGCAATTCCTACGGCGCCAACCTGACCCCGAAGAACGTCAACCTCGGCAAAGTCAGCTTCTTTACGCCCTTCAAGAATCTCTACCTGATCAACGCCACCGCCGGCATGCCCGGCCTCGGCGGCGCCTTCCGCTCGTCGTTGAATTTGTTTGGTCACCTTGCCGGCGACTCGAAGTTGTTGAAAGAGATCACGCGTCGGCGTGAAATTTTGGGGACGCCAGCGCCTTCGGCGCATTAGTACCGGCTCGGCTGCGCCGCGCCTAGTTGTGAGTGCCTCCGGCGGGGGCTCACCACCGGCGATCTCGACCGCCTTCCGGAGCCGCGCCCTTGTGGGCGGCTCCAGACGGCGATCTCGATCATTCAGGCACATATTTGGTATTGAACGGCGGGAGCTCGTGGCTGAGTCGACGGGACAGCAAGTCGCCAGCCAACGCTCCGCGTTGGCACGCGAGGTTGCTCTTGTCCCGGCTTGCCACCCAGTCGTCGTGGAACCGCAATGTTAGCGAGACAAGTCCAGGAAAGCCAAAAGTCTCAACGCTGAAACAATGACTTAGCTGGAAAAGATGTCTTGTCCCAAATCGCAACGTTCAGAGTGAACGTTGAATCCCAGGTGCCGGGGTCAGGCACGTGCCTGACCCCATTTTCGAAGAAGGAGCCCGGCCGGCCGCCAGCAACCTCGCATGCCAACGCGCAGCGTTGGCTAGTGAATTGCCGGCCGACCCCGTTGCCACGAGGTCCCGCCCTTCAATACAAAATATCTGCCCGAATGATCGAGATCGCCGGTGGTGAGCCGCCCGCCGGAGGCACCTCACAACCCGGCGCGGCGCAGCCGAGCCGTACTAATGCGCCGAAGGCGCAATCAATCAAAGCCCTTTGACTTCGTTGACCAGCGCTTTATACAGCAAAATCATGTCCGCGTTCGTCTTGTCGAGCCGGTCCAGCACGACCCGGGCGATGCGTAGCACTACCGGGAGTGCCCATTGCGGTTTCTCCCGGCAGAACTGGTCGAAGCGGTTCTTGTCGAGGACCAGGCATTCGCAGGCGCTTTCGCAGATGATCGTCGCCGAGCGCTTGTCCGACTGGAGGAGCGCGGCCTCGCCGAAGAACGGGTGGTCGTTCGCGGAGAGCGCCGCGACCGGAAACCGTTCGGTACCGCCGACCGACTTGTAGACGTTGACGTGGCCCGAGCAGAGGAAGTAGGCCTCGTGGCCTTCCTGGCCTTCGTTGAGGATCGCAACGCCCGGCGCGTAAGCCTTGGACGTCATCAGCTTCGCGATGTGAGCCATGGCTTCCGGATCCTGCTTGACGTCCGAGAAAAGCCGCACGTCGTGCAGCCACGTGCCGCGGCCGTCGGCGTCGAATTTCAAGGCGGTACTCATGCGACGTGATCCCAATGCATGTCGATTTCGACCTCACCGTCGCCGCGCTTGCCGCCGGCTAGGATGATGGCCGCGGCGCCCCGCGGCACCAGGTATTCCGGAGCGGGGTTGAAGATCGGATTGTTGCAGCGCAGCGTTTTCGCGGATTTCAGGTTTTCGATGAGGCGGCCGACGTTCGGCGTCTTCTGTGCCTCCAGAAACGCCTGCTCCTTGATCTGGTGCGGGTTGCCGGTGTTCTCGAGGAGGCCGATGACCATCAGCCCTCGGTTTTTCAGCTCGAAACCCTTGCGGAAATCAGCGAACGATTTTCCCCAGACCCGCTCGGGGATCGCTCGCGTCGTGATGTGCGCGGCGCTCCGCGGGTCGATCAAGTCGTGGAAGACGTTGGTGAGGCCCGTACCGCTCGACGCGTTGCCGAGCAGCAGGCGGCTGTATTCCCGGGAATAGATGATCTCGGCGACGCCGGCCAGTTTCAGGTAGTGGTCGAGGCTCGGGTCCAGCAGCTCGGCGGCGACGACCGTGCCTTTGGCGATGTTCGAGAGCGCGATCGCCGCCATGATGGTGCGGGCGTCGGCTTCCGTCGCGTTGGGTTTCCTGCCGTCCGAGCCGGTGGAGGTGTCGGCCAAGATCAAGATCTTGCGGGCGACTTCAGGCGCTGCTTTGACCAGCGTCGTCTGCTGGAAGTGCTCGCCGAGAATGAAGTGGACGTCCTTCATGCCGGGCTCTTCGCGCAGCGTCGCGAGTTCCTCGGCGCTGCGGTTGGCGACCAGCACGAGGTCTTTGGGTTTGAGTCCCGGGTTGAGGACCAGCACGTGCCGGATCAGATCCGGCATGTCGTCCTTCCACCCGCAGATGATCAGGTGATCTTTCACTTTCGAACGATCCACGGCTCCCCTCCCCTCCAGCAGAATCTGGCGCAAGAAAAATGCGGAAATTTTCGCAGTAACGATGCCGATGGCGACGACACCTGCTAGCATCAGGAACACGGCCATCGTGCGGCCCAGCGGGGTCACCGGCGTCAGGTCGCCGTAGCCGACAGTCATGAACGTCACGACGCCCCACCACAGCGCTTTGGCGAAGGTGTCGATCTGGGCGTCGGGCGAGCCGCGCTCGACGACGAGGACGGCGAACGAAGTGCCGATCCAAATGCTGACGAGGCCAGCGACGACGATCGTCATGCGGTAGCTTGCTATCAACCGGTCGACGCGCTTTTTGTAAGGCACCTGCTCGCGCGACTGCGTTTTATGCCGTTTCCACGGCAGGTAGCGGGCGACCCTACCGACGCATTTCAGGAATTTCGAGTGAGGGACCATAGTCCCGGTTTCGGCGCGAAATCCGACCTGCTTAATGCGGCAAAGCCCCTGTCGTCACTAATCGTGAAAACGGGGCTCTTTGAACTTTTACCAAGCACGTCCGAGAGCGAAAACCCTTCCCCGCGGGGGACCGGAGGATTTCAGAGCGCCGACTTCTTGGTGATCCGCTCGACCTTCAGCACTTTCACGCCGCCTTTGCCGACGATCTGCTGCTTGCCGCCGGCGCTGACGTGGTACACCGAGCCCGAGTCGCGGATGCCGCTTTCCGGGTTCATGCAAATCATCGGGCGGATCAGGTTGTCGACGATCATCGTTCCGGCGGAGAGCTCGAGGGTGCGGACGTCGTCGCCGAACTCGTAGTGCTTCTTGGCAGTGAACGATGTCGGGGTGCACACGCTGCCTTTTTCCACCGTGAGGACGTAGTCACCGGCGAAGAGGTCGCCGAGGTGGGACATCGCGACGCCGGACGTCTTCTCGATCTTCTCGACTTTCGTGATCTTCGCCGCGAAGCCCTTGGCGCGGACCTTGGACGCTTTCGCCAGCGTGACGATGGTCGTGCCGACGTCTTTCGTGCCAAGGCGGCAATCCATCGTGCGCATCAGGTTGTCGGTCTCGTCGCCGTCGGCCTCTAGAGTGACGGTGGGAGTCTTTTCGGGGTTCGCGTTCGGATACTCGACGGTCTGCTTCAGGTTGCTCACGCCGTCGTGGCAGGATCCGGTCATCTCGGCCCTTTTCGCGGAACACGAGCTGGATCACGCTCGGGCGCGTGC
>JAYVBB010000098.1:0-2240 GCA_043750715.1 Pseudomonadota bacterium
CGGAAGGGCCGGAAATGATCAACGGCGTACGCGCTTCGTCGATCAGGATGGAGTCGACCTCGTCGACGATGACGAAGCTATGGCCGCGCTGCTGGACCATGCGCGCGACTTCCGTCTTCATGTTGTCGCGGAGGTAGTCGAAGCCGAACTCGTTGTTGGTTCCGTAAGTGATGTCGCAGTTGTAGGCGTCGCGGCGCTGCTTGTCGTTCAGGCCGTGGACGATGACGCCCGTCGTCATGCCGAGAAAGCCGTAGATCCGGCCCATGTCCTCGGCGTCGCGCGTGGCGAGGTAGTCGTTTACCGTGACCAGGTGGGCGCCCTTGCCGGCCAAGGCGTTGAGGTAGAGCGGCGCGGTCGCCGTCAGCGTCTTGCCCTCGCCGGTTTTCATCTCTGAGATCTTGCCTTCGTGGAGGACGACGCCGCCGACCATCTGCACGTCGAAGTGCCGCATCTGCATGACGCGCCAGCCGGCCTCGCGGACGACGGCGAAGGCTTCGGGGAGAATCTGGTCGAGCGTCTCACCCTTGGCGACGCGCTCTTTGAATTCGACGGTCTTGGCTTTGAGCTGGTCGTCGGACATGGACTTGGTCTGGGCCTCGAGCGCGTTGATGCGAACCACGGTGTGGTTGAGGCGCTTGATCTCGCGGTCGTTCTTGCTGCCGAAGATCTTGCTGAGAATCTGCATGCTGAATGATCCCTAGGTTCCCAGGACGTGAACGAGGCAAAGAATATAACCCTCGCCCGTCAGGAGAGGGAACAGATTAGTAAAGTATGATCAAACCGGGGCCTGGCAAGGCCGGCGATTAGCGGAGGCCGCTCGCCGGCTCGCGGCGCAGTTGACTGACCGACATGGCCGGTCAGTAGATCTGCTTGAAGTCCGCCATGTCCAAGATGAATTTCTGCGGGTTTTCGACCTTACCGTTGACCACGATCTCGTAGTGGCAGTGGGGACCGGTGGTCCGGCCGGTCATGCCGACGGTGCCGATCTGCTCGCCGCGCGTCACCTTCTGGCCGGGTTGGACCATGTTCTGGAGGTTGTGACCGTAGCGGGTGACGACGCCATAACCATGCGCAATCATGATGAAATTTCCGAATCCGGCCTTCGCGCCCGTGAAGATCACGACGCCGTCGGCCGGGGCCAGGATCGGGGTGCCGACTGGAGCGGCGATGTCGATGCCCTGGTGGACGCCTTTTTCGCCGGTGAACGGCGAGACGCGGCGGCCGAAGCCCGAGGTGATCCAGCCGTCCACCGGCGAGAAGGTCGGGATCGAGCTGAGCAGGGCCTTCTGCTGCGAGAGGGTCGAGAGCAGATGCTGAAGCTCGAAGGCATGGTTGTTGGCGTCGGTGCCGATCGAGTTCAGGCGGTCGAACACGGGGCGGAAGACGAGGTTGTCCATGTTGATGCCGGCCGGCACGTAGTCGGAGGCCGACGACACCGGCGGCGCTTCGGGCTGCATCTGCGTCGCCGCCGCGTACTCCTCGGACGTCAACGGACCGATGCCGGTCTTCTTCGAGACCTTCTGGACTTTGAGCATCGTCAGCTCGCCGAGCTTCGACGTGTAGTCCTGGACGCGGCGGAGCGACCGCTTCACTTCTTCCAGGTTCTGCATCAACACCCGGGCTTCGCCCTTCAGGCCGTCATTCTCGTTGGCTACCGTTTGATAGTTCGTTCGGAGAGCCCGTAGTTGCATGTAATCAAAGAAGAAAAATCCGCCCACACCGAACGCGCCGAGGCCCAAAAGCATCGCCACCTTGAACAACGCTCGGGGGACGCGCACCTGGCGGGTGGCGTTGATCCCATCGGGGATGATCATGATCGTGAGTTTCTTCATAAGGCGATAGCAATATCAATGGGTTACGATAGTCGGAGGATTGGTTCAGAAGCTTTAGCGGCAGAATTGGCGGGAACTTTAGGGGATTCGTGGCTAAATTTTGACGCGGACGACTACGACGGTGATGTTGTCGTCGCCGCCCCGCTCGTTGGCTAGCTGGATGAGGCGCTGGACGGCTTCGGTCTGCAGCTCTTTGGTGAGGTTCGAGATCTCTTTGTCCGGAACTTTGCCGTGCAGGCCGTCGCTGCAAAGGACGAGCAGATCCCCGTCCTCGAGCTGCAGGCTGGTCGTGTCGACGTCTTCCTCTTCCTGGTAGCCGACGCTGCGCGTGATGACGTTGCGCAGGTGATGGAGCTCGGCTTCTTCCTTCGTCAGGATGCCGGCGCGCACCTGCTCGCTGACGAGCGA
>JAYVBB010000099.1:0-3001 GCA_043750715.1 Pseudomonadota bacterium
CCGTCCTACATCCTGCGCACCGGCCCGAGCCAGCACGTCGTCGAGTTCTTTCCGGAGCTGAAGTTGGAAGAGTCGGGGGATCCCGCCCGGGACGTGCTCGAGCATTCGACCAAATTCAACGCCATCGTCGAGTCCTGCGTGCGCAAGGCGCCCGAGCAGTATTTCTGGATGCACAATCGCTGGAAGGGGTAGAATGGAGCCATGGCCTCTCCTCCCCGCACCGCGCTTCTCGTAACGGACATCGACAACACGCTGTTCGACTGGGTCGCGTACTACGTCAACGCGTTCACGGCGCTCCTCGAGAAGGTCGGGCAGCTGACCAACGTGCCTTACGCGACGCTCGCCGAAGAGTCGAAGCAGGTCTTCATCGCGCACGGTTCGATCGAGTACCCGTTCCTCGCGCAGGAGCTGCCGGCGGTGATCAAGCATTGCGGCGACGACATCGACGGCATGCTGAACGACGTGGTCCGCCCGGCGCGCGACGAATTCCTCAAAGCTGCGGAGCCGTTTCTCAGGCCCTATCCGGCGGTGATCGATTCGCTGAAGAAGTTCCGCCAGGCGATGCCCGGCGTGCCGGTCGTGGCTCTGACGGACGCTCCGCGCTACGTCGCGATGTGGAAGCTCAACAAGCTCGGCCTGCTCGACCTCTTCGACGCGGTTTACGGGCTGCCGGACCCGCGCCTGCCGACCAGCCCATCGCACGGGCGCGTGAAAGTGGACCCCGAGATCCTGCTCAAGCACTTGCAGCAGAGCAACTTCGGCTTCAAAGGTAAAATTCGGATCCTGCCGGAAGACTACGAGAAGCCGGGAACCCGCGGCCTGAAGACCGTGCTGATGGACTACGACATGGACGAGGACGCCAAGCACCGGAGCGCGGTCGTCTGGGTCGGTGACAACCTGCGCAAGGACGTGGGCCTCGGGCGCCGGCTCGGCGTGCGCACGGCGTGGGCGTCCTACGGCGTCGCAAGCAAGCCACTGCTCGAGCGCCTCGCGGCGTTCAGCCCGCCGCTCAACATCCACAAAAACGTCTCGCTGCCGGCCGACAGCCCCGACTCGCCGAAGCCGGACGTCGTGCTCAACACCTTCGTGGACCTGCTGCCCTACGTCGGGATCAGTTGAGGTAGGTGTGCTCGGCGATCGCGAAGGCCTTAGGGTTGACCCCGACCTGGCCCATCGCCGTGTCCCAGAGCGTCTTCCAGTTCGAATTAAAAATGATTTCCTGCGTTGCGGCGGTCTGGAGCCAGGCGCCGGCGCGGATCTCCTCCATGAGCTGGCCTTCGCCCCATCCGGAATAGCCGACGAGGAAGCGGTAGGGATAGAGCGGCTCGATTTTCGCCTCGACCTTGCCACCATGGCGGAGCGTCAGCTCTTTCATTCGCTGTTCGGAGTAGTCGATGAGGTCGACGAGGGTTTCTTCCGTCGACGACAGCGCGATGGTCGGCGTCGAATCGTGGCCGGGCTCTTTGATCGTCGCGCCGTTGTGAAGAATGATTCCCGTCCCCGTCTCGACCGGGCCGCCGTACCAGCCCGGGATGTTTTCGGGGATTTTGATCTTGGGGCTCGTCACCAGCTCGGCCAGCGACGTTTGGATAGGTCTATTGATTACGAACCCCATCGAACCGCTCGCCGTGTGCTCGACGATAAGAACGACGGCTTTTTGGAAGTTCTGATCCATAAGCTGAGGGGTGGCGACGAGAAGCCAAGGCAGTGACATTTTGCCGGTCGGGGGAGTTCGTTGCGTTTCGTCAAAGCTCATTTCCACTAAGATTACTTACATTCCCGCGCAAGGTAAAGAACTGGCCGCGCGACCAAACCCATAAGCTACGTAAATCATTCTGCCGATCTGTCGATCCTTGGCAAATCGCCAAGCAATCTAGCCTTGTGCCAAGTCCCATTCTTGGGCAAAATTTCCATATAATCCCCCACCCAAAAACCAATCCCGACCGAAGCGAGGGAGCATGCGGAACAGTAAATTTTGCTTGAGCGTTTGCTTGGGCTTTACGGTCGGGGGACCTTCGTTCGCGCACAGCATCAAACAAAAAGCGGCGGGCTACGAGGACACCGACGGGCACACGCGGCAACGCGTTGCCTACGACATGACCATCGACGGCGGCGCGGCGAAAAGCGTCCCGCTGACGGACTCCACCTACTCGCTGCAGATTCAGTCCGACCAATTCCAGAACTCCGAAGTCACCAACGACAACTACGACCGCGAAGTCTACGATGGCTCGGACTTCCGCCAGACGCAGCGGGCGACCCTGGCCACGACCCATACGTGGGACAGATTGACGGAGACGCGTTTGCTGGCAGCATACGCGACCGATCAAAAGGTGAAGTCGAAGACCTGGGCGGTCGGCATGAGCCAGTGGATCTGGAGCGAGACGATCCGGCTTGCCGTCGATCTTTCGCGGACGATCCTCGAGCAGCCCCTCTATCAAGTCCTCGACTTCGACTCGCAGGAGATCGGCAACCCGACCATCGCGTCGTCGACGGGTTCGACCGTGGGCGTCCGCCACCTCGCGGGGCCGACGACGATCCTCGACTACACGGTCGGCTACACGATGACGGAAAACCGTCCCGACACGAAGACCGGAACGGTGGCGATCCGGCAGTTTTTGCCGCCTTTGGACGGAGCGATTCACGCCAGTGCGACGCGCGCCGACAACCGCGGCTACGTGACGACCGAGTCGAACTACGGCCAAGTCGACGCCTGGTTCGGGGAGCTCGCCTATCTCCAGAATTTGTGGAAGGGCGGGCATCTCCGCTCAGGCTTTCGCTACTACAAAGAAGACGAGATAACGCGCGCTTACGAAGACGAAAAGGTCTTCGGCTCGGACACGGGCTCGCTCGGATTGAGCCAGGATTTACCGAAAGGCGCGATCGACAACGTCGCGGTACCGCTGACGCTGGAAGCGTCGGCAGCGAGATATCTGACCAACGTCGGCATCGCGGCGACGAGTTTCGAGGCAGGAGTTACGGCAAAGTTTTGACGCTTTCTTCT
>JAYVBB010000100.1:0-9684 GCA_043750715.1 Pseudomonadota bacterium
GGATTTTTATCCCTTGATCGAAATCATAGATCGTCTTGTCGGGGTATGCCTGAATCCGTTCCAGATATGGCCATGCATCCGAAATGCCAAACAAGGTCCTAGTTGCAGGGGAGGCAGAAACGGCCGCGAAAATTGCTTGTTGAGGCGAACGGTAGCTCTGGGCTTCCCCATTGTTCGTTAGGTCGAACGGAAACGGTGGTAGCAGCCATCTTCCAAAAAGCGCGAGCGCTGAAGCGATACTGAAACTAACGATGATCGCTGTGGCTACGGCGACTTTTCGCATGTTGGAGTGAGCCTCGCTGCGCCATGAAGGCGGATTACGGGGCTAAAAGCCCTGGTACAGAAACACGGCTTGTCCAGATGCGAGCAGGTAAGTCGCCCCAACAAGCGTCACGAACGCAACAAACTTCGCGACTAAAATAGGCCAAAAAGGCGCGCGTGATACGTCCATAAATCCCCGTAAGTGAGGCCGATGAGACTAAACGAATAACAAATAAAGTGAAACGTCAGGACGATTCCGAGATATGAGCTGACCGGCCCGTTCTTTAGGTGTTCCCACCGCTCTCTCCCGAAAAAGCGCTTAAGGTAAAAGTCCGAGACTTTTAATAGGACGATTGCGGAGGCCGTAACCAAGCCCCAAACCATGATGGGAATGGTCCCGTGCCAGAGGCCTGCCAAGATAAACACCACGAAGTAGGCGAGCGCGAATGTCAGAAGTGGACGCTTCCCACGAGTGCGCTTAGTTAGAAACCGTAGCGACGGATTGAATAGATACGTTTCGAGCCAACTAGTGAACGAAATGTGCCAGCGTTTCCAAAGAGACATCGGGTCAGGTGCGAGAAATGGTAGCCGGAAGTTCTCTGGAAGCCGGAGACCAATGAGCCGACCCATGCCGATGACGATGTCCGTATAGCCGCTAAAGTCGAGATAAACGTATAGTGCGTAGCCGTAAAAATAAGTTACCAACTGGCGGTTCGTCGCTGCGGCCATGTCAGGAGTCAGGCGAATCCATTCAAATACCACGGCCGCGAGCACCAGTTTCTTGAAGAAGCCCAAGGCGATGCGCAGCAGAGCCGTCAAAAGCTCATTGAAGTCGGTTGCCGGAGCCGTGAGTGGCACCTCTTGCCGCCAGTTCTCCGTGTAGGCCGGATAGAGTGCGATGGGGCCTGCCAAAAGAGTGAGAAACCCGAGCTGATAGCTTAGGAAAAGGACCCCATCGATCTCTTTGATGTCCCCAGAGGCAGCGTCGACCAGAACATGCACCGTCCGAAAGTACAGGTAAGAGATGCCGACGACTCGAAGGACGGGCGACTGCGGCATGATGTTCTGCCAGGTGTCGGCAATGCCTGCATAGTGGTTTAGTAGGACGAAAAGAATCGTCTCGATCACAAGAGTCGCGATCAAGATTCCACGTTTGCGGCGGATTCGACCGCTGACAAAGCCCTTAGCGACGCCGTAACCAACGGCGAGAAATACCGCGAACAGAACCAGCGACGCCGCCGACCACGGGAAACTCGCCAACCAAACGAAGCTGAGCATGGCGTAAAGCGCATGTCGCGCTCGCGGTGCCCGGACAAATCTGAAGCTGGCGGCGAGCACGGCGATGAATGCGAAAAACGTCATCGACGTTAAGCCAAACGGGGCCGCGGTGACGGGCGCGGGCGGAAGCTGAAGTTCAGTTTCTACGGGTCCGACAGGAGTCGCCGCCTCTGGGAGCGCCATCGCCGCAGCCAGATGACGTGAAAGCCGAGCATTTCCTGCGGCGGTCAGATGCGTGGTGTCGAGAAACTCGGCGGCCGGACACAGGCCCGCCGTTCGGACAAAGGTTGCGCCGCTCGGTGCCAGCAAGCGCTCTAGCTCCTCCAGTTGACTACTGTAACGCGCTTCATCGACGAGATCGGGCAGGGAGTCGGGGTTGTCCTGGGCAGGGAAAATTACGACCCGGGCGCCTCTCTCCCGCCACAACCTGACGAACTCGCGCAGCGCGCGTATTTGATAGTGGCCGGCATAGACCTTTACTGACTCAAATCGCTGCTTTTGTTTCAGAAGGAGCACGAAAGGGTCGTCCTCCTCAGCTCCAAGCGTTTTCCTTGCAGCGGTCGCCGCCGCAACCATGGTCGAGTCCCCAAGGACGGCATGTTGCAGTGCTTCTTGATACCGGAAGGGCGGGTAGACATTGGCAGCCATCCGTTCCAACCAACTCTCGAGGGCAACCACCCCGTGCGAGGAGTATCCCGAGCTTTCGAGCCATCCGTCCGGACTTAGACGAAGATGCGGTAAAAAGGGCCGGGAATAGGCTGATCCAGCGGTGTCGAATTCCTGGGAAAGGTTGCGGAGGCTCAGAGTCATCAAGACGGTCTTCGCGTGCAACTGTGGGATAAGATTGCTTACGGCAACGAAATCAGCTGGTAGCGCGCCATCGAAGCCAAGGTTCAGGACCGAGGTCGTCGGTCCCAAATCCCGTTGAAGTGTGGCGGGCAGGGTGTGCTCGCGCCAGTGTGGATCACCCGCGCTTCGCGCCACCCTTCCGAGCACCGTCGAGGCGCCGAATACGGCGATGTTATTGCTATTGTTGGCTGCGGCGCGTACTGAGTCGAGACGGGCAACCAACGAAAGAGGGCCTTGGACGTCCGTAGGCGTCCGCTGCAGGAGCGGCAGACCCCAAAAGGCTACAGCGCCAGATAGGGCCAAGGCTACGGCGGCAACTGCTGCAATCGCCAAAAAACGAGCGAAACACTCACGTTGAAAGTTGATGAGAGCCATGAATTCTTCTGTTGCCGAAGCGGGCGGATTTTTTTACGCTGACGCGCTCTTAATCCCCAAGTTACTTGAGTCCTTGGGATCTGACCAGACGCTCCTTAAAACGCCACACTCATCGGATGGGAAGCATGGATTACGGACAAGAGCTTTTGCGTTTTGCCGGAATGCTCGAGCGCGCCTCGCCGATCTACTCGTCCATCGTGGCGAAGCAGCGGGAGCGACTCGGCGACAGCTGGACGAAGGCATTCATCGATGATTTGTACCTGCTCTTTGGCGGACCGGAGACCGGCGCCTGGGAAAAGGCGGCCTGGGGGTACGTGGACTTCTGCCTCGACGCGTCGAAGTCGCAGCACTTCTTCGAAAAGAACGGTCGCTACAAGGCTAGCCGCTTCTCGGAAGTTCAGCAGTCAAACTACAACAACGCCCAGTTCATGTTCGAAAACTATCTGCCAGGAATGGTCATTTCTCATTATCTCTGGCCCCACCACTATTTGATGGGGGAGACCTACCGGACGAAGCTCATGCCGTTGGTGCAGTCCCGCATTGCTCCGAAAACTTTCGTGGAAGGCGGCACGGGGTCGGCCGTGTACACGTTGCACACCTTGCGTTCGCTGCCCAACGTCCATGGATATGCCTATGATATCTCACCTCATGCCGTAGCATTCGGCAATCAATTGCTCCAACGGAGCGGCCTGAAGTCGCGGTGCGATTTGCTCGAGCGCGACGTGCTGACGGACCCGCCGACCGGTTCGGCGGATTTCGTATTGAGCCAAGAAGTCTTGGAACACCTGGAAGATCCCGCGACATTCGTGAAAAACCTTTATCGGATCGCCAGGCCGGGCGGAATGGGCTTCATCACCGGTGCCGTTACCGCAGCACACTCCGATCACATTTACCTGTTCAATACGCCGGACGACGTTTTCCGCCTACTTACCGACGCCGGTTTCAAGATCGTCGAGACGGTGATCGAGCAAGCGGACCATGCCAAATCGAACAAGCTCACTCCGAAGATCGCCGGCGCCCTTGTGGAGAAGCCGTCCCATGCGACGCCCTGATCCAGTCCTGGAGACGCACGACATCAAGGATCTCCTGGTCGGCCAGGAGAGATCTTTTCGCATTACTTTCGACAACGATGATCTGACGGCGTTTGCCCGGCTGAGCGGGGACGTCAATCCGCTTCATTCCGACGATGCTTACGCGAGCTCAATAGGTTTTAAGGAACGCGTCGTCTACGGTCTGCTAACGACGTCGGCGCTCAGCCGCCTGGTCGGCGTCCACATGCCCGGACGGTACAGCCTCATTCGCGACGTCACGGTCCAGTTTCCGAGCCCGCTTTACCTCAACGAGGAAATCGAAGTCTCGGGCGCCATTGAGCGGCTCGACGTCGAAAAGCGGCTCATGACTCTCAAAGTCGTCGCCACCCGCGTCGCGGACGGTGCCAAAGTGCTGCGCGGCAAGGTCGCCATCTCGATCCCGAGTCCCAAGGAGTCGTGGCGTTCGGGCTTCGACACTCCGGAAGCACGATCTTGATGAGCTCCTTTCCCGATCGTCTGGATCAGGTCACTTACTTGCTCGCCTCTGGTAACCGCCAAAGCGAAATCAAGGAAACTTTCGCCAGCGCGACCGTTGCCGACCTGCGTCAGCTTGATTCCGCTCGACGCCGAACCCTCGCCACGCATTTGGACCGGCTGCTTTCGCATCCCGATGCTTTGCAGCCACTTCTCGGCACTTTGCGTTCGGCTTCTCCTGACGATATCGAGCTGCGTCGCATGTATGTCTGGACGCAGTTCAGACTTGGCCAAATTGCAGTCGATGCAACCGAATTCTCTTCGCTTTTCGCACCGCATCTCGTTCACGACCCTGAGCGAGCCCTTGCGGCGGCGAAGGCCGCGGCATCTGCCGAGCAGTTTCCTCTCGTTCGCGCCTACCTCGTGCGCGTCGGCGCCGAGTCGGACGATGTCGCCCTGCTCGCGAAAGCGGGCACGCTCTGGCGCAAGATCCAAGACAAAGAAGGCTTGGCGGACGGAATGTTGCCGCTTCGTGTCGCGCTCTTGGGCGGAATGAGCACGATGTATCTCCGCTCCGCCCTCGACGCTTGTGCTCTGGCACGCGGAATGACCCTGTCGATCTACGAAGCTGAGTACAATACGATTGAAATCGAGTTGCTCGATCCCAGCTCGCGGCTGCACGCCTTTCGACCCGAAGTAGTCATGCTCCTGCCAATTCAGGAGCATCTCGAGACGGACTCGGAGCATTTTCAGGAACGCGAACTCGGCAGATGGAGGTCTCTCTGGACCGTCGTGGCGACGACACTGAGGGCCCGTGTAGTCCAGCTCCTCTTCGAAGAAGACTCGGGCGAAGAGAACCTGTTCTTGAAGCGGAACCACCCTCAGGCCCGGAGGGCGCTCGTCCGGGGCCTGAACGACAAGCTGGTCGAGGCATCACCCGAAGGCGTGACGTTCCTTGATTACGAGGCAATCATAGCGCACTACGGCCGGGAAAATTGGGTGAACCGCAAGACGTGGCACTTGGCGAAGCAGCCGGTCGCCATGCGCTTCGTTGGCCGCCTCGCCCGCCACCTTGTCGCGGCCGTTGCTGGACAGTACGGAAGAAGCAAGCGATGTCTGGCCGTGGATCTCGACAATACACTCTGGGGCGGCGTCCTAGGCGAAGACGACATTCACGGCGTCAGGACTGGTCAAGGCGACGGAGAATCGGAAGCCTTCCTCGAATTCCAACGCTATCTGCTCGAACAGTCCCGTTTGGGGTGCATCCTCACAATCGTCTCAAAAAACGACGAATCCCTCGTCCGGGAACTCTTTGAAAAACGTGGTTCCGATCTACTGGTCCGCTGGGACGACTTCGCGGCGCATCGCGTCAACTGGATCGACAAAGCGGAGAACCTCAGATCTTTGTCCAAAGAGCTGTCTCTGCCGCTCGAGCACTTCGTGTTCGTAGACGACAACCCGACGGAGCGCGAACTCATACGTCAGATGCTGCCGGACGTCGTCGTGCCAGAGCTTCCATTGGACGTTGGGGGATACCGGCGCGCTATCGAGAAGCACCTTCTGTTCGAGCGATCGGCGCTGACGCAGGAGGATATGCTACGCAAGGACAGTTACCGAACAGAGCGCCAGCGCCAAGAGCTGCAATCTCAAGCAGGCTCATTGGACGACTACCTAGCGAGCCTTCAGATGGAGCTCGAAAGTAAGAAACTCGACGCTACCGTGCTCGAGCGCGCCGCCCAGCTCGTGAGTAAAACAAATCAGTTCAACGTAACGACAATTCGCTATTCTGCTGCGGAACTCCGTGAAATGAGCGAGAGTGCCGGCGTCATCCCGCTATTCTACAGGTTGTCCGACCGTTTCGGTGACTATGGTTGGATCGGGCTTCTCATCTTGCGGCGCGAAGGCGAGACCGCCCGGATCGACACCTGGCTGATGAGCTGTCGGGTTCTCGGGAAGTCGGTCGAAGCGTGTATGCTAGAAGACGCCGCATCCGCGGCTCGCGCGTGGGGATGCACGACGATCACCGGGCGCTACGTTCGCACAAAGAAGAACGGCATGGTTGCCGACTTGTTCGATCGCTATGGCTTCGCGGCGACCAGCCGTACGGACGAAGCAGCCGAATATACGATCGCGATCCCTTCGCAGAGCTCCGACTCGACCAAACATGTAAGGAGAAAACAGCATGGGCCTCAATGAGCAGCTGAATCAGGTCTTTCAGACAGTGTTCGACGATCCGAAGATCTCCGTGTCGACCGCAACCACCGCGGCCGACGTCGCGGACTGGGACAGCGTGTCGCACATCACACTGATCTGCGCCATTGAAGAGGCCTTCGAGGTCAATTTCTCGGCGCGGGAAGTGGCTTCGTTGAACAACGTCGGCGACCTGATGACCATGCTCAAGACGAAGACCGGACGGACTTGACCCAAACGGAGGAGCTACCGTGCAACGAATAGCATATTGCTTGACGATCGCGTTCCTTATGTCGCTCTTCCCGTCGACTGCGCATGCTGAGGTCGTGGCGAAACCTTTGACGTTGGAATCCTCGCACGTTCTGTCGTCAAAGCGAGGGGCCGAAATCTACCTCATCCTCAACCTCTTTGCGTCCAAGGACGCCCTTTCGAAGATACCCGCGCCGGAAGCAACGGAAGTCATCGTCGCGACGGCAAAGAAGTACGTCGACGAGGCCGCCGCCACGACGCGGTTCAAGGAACTGAAGGCAAGCAAGGTCGAGCTGGTATACATCAAGAGCAACGACGAGTACGGCAAGCTCGACTTCACGAAGGTGATTCGTCACGGGTCCTTGACCTTCGAGAAGGACGCGACGGGCGCGTTTGCCCTCAAGAGCAATGACCTCAAGTTGAAGCTGGACCAATGAGTCGCCGCTGGAATGCCATCGCCGGTCTTCTGGTCGTGAGCGCAATGCTGCGCTCGGGTTCGGCCATCGCTGCCGCCGAGGAGATCATCTACGACGAGATGGACTTCTACGATCATGCGCGCTTCGCAGGCAACGTCTATCCCCCCTTTGCCGTCGAGCGCGTCCGCCGGGTCGGTGCCGAATACTTCTTGCGGTATAGCTCGAAAACCGCGACGGCGACGCCGTTTGGAAAACGCTTCGGAGAACTCGTGCTCCTGAAAGAGCGCGGCTCGATTCTTTACCTGCCGCAAGCACTCAGCAGCACTTCGGCCACCGCCGTGACCTTTTGGTTCAAGAAAGCTCAGCCAAAGGCAAAACTGTTTTTTTCGCTGTACCGGGGCGCAAAGGATGTCGCAACCGTCGTCGAAGGTTCGCCGCTCCTCCAAACCAAAGGCGAAGTAGACTGGCAGAAGGTCTCGATCCCCCTGGCTAAATTGAAATACGAAAAGCTGGCGCCTCATCCAAAGAAGCCGAACTACGACGACCTGAATGATCCCTTGCGCTACTACCCCCCGTCAGCGGGGAAAATCTACGGCATCGAAATCGGCCTGACCGATGCGGCGCCAGGCGACGTCTTGCAATTCGACAGGATCTCATTGGAGCACAAGGCCAAGCCCACGAATGACGTTCGTGGAACTGTCAGTCCGGTAGTGGCAGGGTTGGCCATTACCATTGGCACCCCAGCAAAGGACTATTCGACCGTCACTGACGGCAAGGGGCGTTTTTCGTTCACCCTACCGCCCGACGTCACCCGCTACCAGCTTTCGACCAAGCATGACGGCATCTGGTACTACCCGACCGCGGGAACGTACTTCGAGCGCGGCAGTTTCATCCCTCCGGTGGAATTCGAACTAACGAACGTACCGACAAAGTACGTCGTCAGTACGGATGCCTACACTCCCGAAATTTACGACAGCGAAAAAGGCAATCACTATCCCCCGCACGCGTTGCATCTCTATTCGGAAAGGCGGCAGTCGGTTCCCGACGAGTTCTTTACCGAGAATCACAGTAACAACATCGGCTACCTCGATCGAGATCGCCGCACCGAGAATATTGACGGCGTCGACCGGGTCGTGCTTGTCGGCGAGTGCTATCCGCTGGGGCAGCAAGTCAATAGCGTCGATAAATTCAACCATCGCGCAGAGGCTCGCCTGCGCTTCATGGACGCGCCGCCGACGGAAATCTTCAACGTCAGCCATGGGACCCTGACGCTCACCTCCGCCTGGCCGGCGCTCAAGAGCTATGTCTTTGGTCTCAAGCCGAAGCTGATTCTAATCAACTTTCCGACCTCATCGCTGCTGAAACTTCTCAGCCTCGAGTACGACGCCCGGTCCCGAGCTTTCGATCCGGCGCATCCCTTCGTGCACCACTTCGAACTTGACGCTGCCGGCAATTTGGTCGAAAAGCCCGTCGACCCGGAATGGGTGGGTTATCGCCTCGATGCGCCGCCGTGGACGGAGGAATTTGCCAAGGAGTGGGAGTGGCCCTTTTTGGGCGATCCGAAGCTCCCCGTTCCAGAGAACGCGAAACGCAACCTCGAAATTCTCACAAAGAGTCTGGCGCTCATCGTCAAAGAAGCCAAAAAACACGATGCCCGGGTCGGCATTGCCTACACGTCGACCGAAGGGCTGGATGGCTACGCGCGCGCGGCGGATCTGGTTCGCGAGGCAGCTGCAATGGCGGGTGCGGAGTTCTTCATGCTGAACCAATCGTTAAGCCGGTCGGCGCGGGATAGGAGCGGTAAGCTCATCGGGCACTGGCCCGTCGGTGGACATTGGTCTCCAGCCGGACATGCCGCAATTGGTCAAGAGCTGTCGGAGTTCGTCCTCGGCGGACTGAAATCCGCGCCCGGAAAATGACGACTACCTCAGTCGGAGGGGCCTCCGACCTTCGGCGTCATCCCCCGTGGTTTTCTACGGGCGCTGCTGGCGAACTCTGATCGAGCAAGTATTCGATGGAATTTTTGAACACCGCGATGGAAGTCGGGTCTCCAAGGCTCAACGACTTTGCAAATCCCATGGACCCGAAATTTAGCACTGTGCCACCCCCCGCAAAGGGCCGGCACTCGACGAAGATTCCGATTTTGCGAATATGAATCGACTTGTCTTGGATGGGGTAGTAGGCAAACGAGGTCGCAAGGACTCGAATTGATTCCGGCACCTTCAGCCTTTTCGGGGTCTGGGAAAAAATTACGGCACCCGTAGCGTCGATCGGCACTCCGTCGACCTCTTGGTCGATCAAATGCGAATCCTGGCCCCACGCCTGACCGGCGCCGAGGTTCGTGCCTTTGAAGGCCGGATGCTGAGGCGCCACGACGCGAGCTTGCTTCGTATCTGCATAGGCCTCAGCGTCGAGATGGTATTCAGACAAGGCTTTCTCTGGATCCACCTCGCCTGAAACGCCGTAGCCCCCCCAATAGTAGCTCAGGCAGAAGCTCCTTTCCGGCCCATAGTCGATTTCCGGCGCCACGAAATAGCCCGTGCCGGCGAATTCAGGAGTTT
>JAYVBB010000101.1:0-10763 GCA_043750715.1 Pseudomonadota bacterium
CGGCACGTAGAGCGGGCGCCGTTCGCCCTGGGCGAAGCAGATTCCGTAAGTCGTCTCCGACGAGGCGAACACGATCTTGCGCACGCCCAGCCGCGTCGCCCTGTGGTCCGGTGCCGCGTCCCCCGACGATTTTGTTTCCCTTTATTCGGTAGCCGGCCAGGATGCAACTCGACGTGTCACCGTGGTCAGTACCCGGACGGTTCGCATTGGCCGACGTCAGGACCGTTCGCGCCACCTGGCGGTCGAATTCCGTACTGTAGACGATGAGTGTCCGGTCGAGGAACGAGGCGCCGCCTTCGGGGACCTGCTTGCTCGCAAGGCGCCCCATCAAGGCCCTGAGGCAGGCCATGTTACAGGCGCTGGCCAGAAAGTCCTTGTCGTTGAAGTCGTGGAAGTCGCCGCCGACGGTAGGAACGTCGACCACGGCCGAGAGGTCCTGGGTGATCAGGTAATCGGCCAGAGCATAAGGGAAGACCATGGCTTCCAGCGAAGCGACGCCGAAGTTCGACTTGAGAGACGCCTCGAGAGTGGCTTCGGTCGGGGACATGAAGTTGGGGTGGAATTTCAGCATGTCCTGGATCAAGACTTTCGTCGCATCGCCGAAGATCAGCGTTTTCATGTCGGCCAGGATGGCGTTCTTGTAGCGCGCCACCGCATCCTTGTATTCCTGCGTCGCTGAGAAGTTCATCCCCATGATTTGGTTCGCGCTGTCGTAGGCGACGTTGTAGTCGTTTTTGAACAGATTCTGGCTGGACTTCACGGCCAGGGCGTTGCCCGTCGAGTTCGCCAGGTCTTCCATTGCTTTGTCGAGCGCCGTTTTGAGAGAAGGCGAGTTCGCCGGATTCTTGGCGTCGGTCGCGCTCAGTTTGTCCCAGGTCGCCGAGTCGGCGATGTTCAACGGAATGCCCGAGCCGTGAAAGAAGCCGACCTGGGAACGGAAGTCGGCCGACGAGTTGGTTATCTGCACGTAGTGGAGGTCGCGCAGACGGTCCGGCGCTTTCGCCAGAGCGTCGGCGACGATCGTCGAAAACGAAGCCGCATAGCCGGAAAGGTGCCCGTCTTGAATCATCCGGTTGCCGACGTCGTGAGAGCCCTCCGGGACCATGCCCCGGATGATCGCCATACGATTCAGCTCCGTCGTGTACGGACGCATGCTGATGCCGAGATAACCGTTGCCCATCTGTTTGGCCAGGCCGTCCGGGTACCGCGGCGTCGTGTAGACGCCGAAGAACTTCTTGAGTTGCTCGGCCGTGAGACCGGCGGTGTCTTTTTGCAGCATCGGGCTATAGGTCCAGGTCGAATCCTGCCCACCGAAACTCTGGATGTTGATCAGGTAACGGCTCCGCGTGCCCGCCGTTTGCGCTTGCGCCTTTTCGAAGCCGTAGTTGGTCACGAACATGCCGATGCCTGCCGCGCCGAACTGGATGAACCGCCGCCTGGACGTTTGCTGGGTCATCAGTTGGCCCTCCTGTAGGCATCGGACGAGATCAGCTGCTCGATCATATCCGTGTAGTTGTAGTTGGTCCCGAACCCGACGGCGACGTCCTTGATGAGATCGAACTCTTCGCCCACCGGTTGGCGGCCGAACGTGTTGATGAAGCCCGTCTTGACGACGCACTCGCGGAACTGACGCGTGTTGGCGACGGTCGCACCGAGGTCCTTGATGCCCGATACCGCTTCGCCGAAGACGGCGCCGTTACCGGCTGGCCTGCCGCCGCGAACGCCGTAGTTGAATCCAACGCCGAGAAGAGGTGCGTATTTCAGGTCGGCCTGCATCGGGGAGTCGGTGTTCATCTTGAAGTTCTGCTTCAATGCAGCCGCCATCGGGTCGAGGTTGACGTGGCAGCTGTAGCAGCCGCGCGACTCGTCGACGTGGGCTTTGCCGCCTTCGCCGACCGTCGAGACCATCGATTTGTGCAGAGTCAAGGCCGCTGGACTCAAGTCGGCGACGAAGTCGCTCGGCAAGCCGCAGAGAAGGCGGCTGAAGACCCGCGCCGCGAGGCTGCGCACTTTGCCGTTGTTGACGGAAACCGGACCGAGGAAGGCGGTTTGCGTCAGGATGCCCGACATGGGTTTGGCGGAGACTTCGTCGTCGGCGATCTCGTCTTTCAGGTACGCCGCCGACATCGCCGAGCCGAAGCCCTGGTTCCAGCTGTTTTTGAGCCACGCCAGCGGGATCGGCTGGACGTCGGTTTCGCGGATGTAGGCCGCCGTATTCGCCGCGCCACGCTTCGGGACGTATCCCGGAGGGTAGGCCGGCAAGTAGTAATCGGACGAGCGGTAGAAGAGCTCCAGCTCGGTGCGGCCGACGGTATAGCCCGCCGTCAGGAACAAACGGAAGTCCTTGTCGTTCCGCACGATGTCATTGACGAGGTTCAACGGCTCGGCCTGCAGGTCTTCGAGGAGCCGGCCGACTGCCTGGTCCTCGGGTCTCGCCGTTGGGGCTACGTTCAACGCGATGATTTTGTCGAGGCCGACCGCGTTCCGCTTGAAGAATTCGGTTGGGTTGGCGGCGAGCGGGTTCAGCCCGGTTTGGACGATCGCGGTCGTCTGGCCTGGGGTGTAACCCAACGGGAACGCCAGGTCCTCGTCATAGGACGCGGTGCCGAGCTTGGCGATCTCGTCGCCGTCCGGGAGGCCGCAGCGGAAGGCGTCCAGCACCTTCGGAGAGCCATAGGAGTCGCGGAGCTGCGGCGGGCCGATTTTCGGACGATCGCCGTCTTTCAGGTTCCACGGAATCGTCGCGCTGTAGCTTGGAATGAGTCCGGTGTTGAAGTCGATCGCGCCAGTCATAGCCGGCTTCTGTTCCGCCGGTCGGTAAGCGCACGTCATCGCGAAGCGGCTGTACGTGTTGCAGACTTTGGCGTCCTCGCCCGAGTACCAGAGCTTGATCGTACTGTAGCCGGACTGCTCCCCCGATGGCGAGAAGCGTCTCATGCGCCGCTGCATGTATTGCTTTCCGGCGAGTTGGGAATAAGTTCCATTGGGGTTGAGCTGGCCGAACCGGTCGCCGTAGAAGCATTCGAGAGGAGTGCCGACCAGGCCACCGACCTTGTAGCACTGCTTGTAGTCGATTGCCTGTTGAGTGGTCGTGACGTCCGCCAGGCTCGTGGCTTTTTTGGTGCCGTTGGCGAGCGTGATCTGACCGTTGACCGACGACCAGGTGCCGTTGGCCTGCTTGACCATCCGACCGACGATTTCCCAGGTGTCGTTGACCGGATTTTTCTGCTCGATGCGCACTTCCGTCGTGCGCGGGTCAAAGTCCTGGGCGAGCCCCTTGGTGCATGTTTCCGAGTAATCGGCGAAGGAGACCGTGTTCCGGTCGAGGCCGAGCTGGATGGCTCTCGTAAAGCCGGTGTCGGCATCCGGCAGCTCCTGCACGGGGACGCCCGAGATGCCCATGGCCGTGCTGCCGCCCCCGAGGCCGATGCCGGCTTCCGGACGGACTTGACCGCGGTTGATGTCATAGTAGTCCCGCAGCGCCAGCCAGTCGCGGGTCCACGATTTGACGGCCATCATATAGGTGTTCTTGTTGGTCGTGATCAGGTCCTTCAGGTACTGCGTCCGCCCCGCGGCCGCGACCGCCCGGTAAGCCTTGTAGTCCGCAATCGTCGGGATCTTGCGCAGCGTTTCGAGGTAGAGGCGACGCAGCGAGTCGTCGACGCCTTTGTTGCCGAACCAGAATTGGGGTGACGACAAAGCACCGACGCAGACCATTTTTTTGGCAATCAGCGCGCTGCCGCCCGGCGCCGCCACGGCGGCATTGTAAAGAGTACGGAGATGGCCGACTTCGGCATCACCCGTTACGTAGGGGTATAGCCAAGCATTGCGTGCGGCGGCGATGACGATCTTGTCGACCGCATTGGTGGGCACCGACTCGCCCGCCAGCAGTGTGTTGGTGCTCCAGGTGAACAACGTGTTCTTGGTGTCGGCTTCGTCGACGTAGTCCTGGCAAACGGCGTTGACCTTGTTGCGCATGGCGACGACCACGACAGGGCTGAAAGCCCGTTCGGTATTGGCAAGTACGCGGTCGAGACCCGTCGAATAGAACATGTCGAAATGCCGCGCTTTGAGCGGCTTGGCGTCGGTGTCGACCGTGCTGACGGCAGTCGGGAAGAGCGCCTGCATGCGTTGGAACAGCACTTCGCCGGAGTTCCGCGTCAGGTTGGTCGGGATGTTTTCCCGGATGCACTGGGCTTCATGATTTACCCAGGTCTCGACCGTCGTGAAATTGGTCGTGCCGGCGGCCATCTGGACGCCGCCGGTGTGGCTCAAGCCACCCTGAATCTTCTTGAGGAGCTTACTGTTCGGGACATCCGTGGGATTGATGCGCAGGCGGACCGAGTCCCAATTCGCCATTTTGTCGAACGCGGTCGTCGCCGGCTTGATGTTCATGAAGCCGCTGGCGACGCTGCTGCCGTGGCAGCCGACGCATTGGGTTTGGAAGAGCGGGTCGACCTTGTTTTGGTACTCGACGACCGTGCTGCAGGAATCGCTGCCCGGAATCACGAGCAGGTCCGTGGAGACCGAGGCGATCCCGGTCATGGCGGCGGTGATCGTGACGTAACCTTGCATCAGGCCGTTGACCAAGCCCGTGTTGGATATCGAGGCGGAGTTGGCGTCGCTCGAGTTCCAGGCCACGCCCGTCGTCACGGTTTTCTTCGTGCCGTCGCTATAAGTGCCGGTGACCGTGAACTGCCGCGCGGCGGAGCCGGCGACCAGGACGGAATTGGCCGGTGCGACCGCGATCGAGCGCAGCACCGCGTCGGTGACGGTTAGTGTCCCGGACGCCGGGCAGTTCGTCACGCCCACGCAAGAAGGCAGCGTCGCTCTGGCCGTCGCCGTGCCTTTGACCAAGGTCGTCATGACGCCACTGGTCGTGACCGGGAATTTGGCGATGGCTTCCGCCGTCGAGCTCCAGGTGACGCCGGTCGTGAGCGGACCGGTGACCCCGTTCGAGTAGGTCGCTTTGACGGTAAACGTCGCCGAATCTCCGGCGGGAACACTTTGCGACACCGGATTGACGTCGATGCGCGTGATCTCGGCGTCGATGATTTTTGCGTTGACCGTGGTGCTGAGGCCGCCGAGCTGCGCCTTGACTTGCGTCGTGCCGATTTTGACGCCGGTAAGCTTGCCGTCGACGGCGACGGTGGCATTCGCCGGGACGGTGGACGTCCAGGTGATGCCGGGCACCGCGGTCGAAGTCGAGCCGTCGTCGAAGGTGACGGTCGCGACCAGGCTCAGGGTCTTCGTGATGCGCACTTCCGGCGTCGGCGGCGTGATGGCGATCGCCGTCGGCGTTTTTGGACAAAGCTCGTCGGTGGTCTGCGTGTCGACGCCGGCCAGCTGGCACTGCGCGGAGGCTTGGACCCACGCCTTGAAAATGTTGCCCTGGGCGTCGGTCAGAACTTTGCCGGGGCTGTGGCCGACTAGGTTCATCGGCTTCTCGTAGAACTTGCTGTTGCGCGGGCTGGTGGTGTTCACCTTGCCTTTGGCGGCAGTCCAGACGCCGGCGATCTGCAGGCAGCTCGTGGCGCCCGCCGTGAAGGAGAACACGCTCGTGCCGGGACCCGAGCCGGTGTGGCACGCCTTGCAGGTGTTTTCCATGATCGTCGCGATGTTCGCGCCGGTGGCCTTGAAGGTGTCGAAGCTCGGGCAACCCGCTGGCATGGTGTTCGTGAAGGTCGCCGTGCCGGTCTGTCCGCCATACGCTGCCGTGATCGTCGCGTTGCCGGCAGCTTTGGCGGTTACCAGGCCACCCGCGCTGACGGTCGCTTTGGCGGCATCACTCGTTGACCAGGTCGCTGCCGTGGCCGCAAGCGTGGCCGTCGAGTTGTCGAGGAAAATCAAAGCCACGGTCATTTGCTGCGTCTGCCCGACGATCAGAGCTTTCGTCGCCGGGGCGGGCGTGACGGTTTTCACGCCGACGACAGTTATTGCGGAGGTTCTCGTGCAATTGGCCGTGCAGCTGGCGTCGGCGTAGGCGGCAGTGATGGTAGCGGCGCCAGCGGCCTTGGCAGTGACCACTCCCGCGGCGACCGTCGCTTTTGCGGGGTCGCTGGTTGTCCACGTCACGCCGGTCGTCAGCGTCTTGGTCGTGCCGTCCGAATAGTTGCCCTTGAGGGCGAGGGCTTTCGTCTGCCCGAGGCCGACACTCGCCGTGGCGGGATCGACCGCGAGCGAGGTCAGCGTGACGCCGGCCGCCTGGACGACGACGGGGACGATTTTTTCGAACGTCCCGACCTTGATGCTGAGGTTTGCCGTGCCGGAGGCCACGCCCGTGAGCGTCGCTCCCGCAGCAGTCTTGGCGACGGTGAATTTGGCGACGGCAGCACTCGTCCAGGTCAGAGCGGCGTCGGTCGTCGAAGTCGTGGCGTCGTCATAGGTGACCGTCGCGACGACGGTCGTGGTGCTGCCAACCGTGACGGACGGAAATTCGGGGGCGAGGGTGATCGAAGCCACCTGTTTCGGGCAAAGCTCCGCGAGCGTCAGCGTATCGGCTCCGGCCGATTGGCAGCTCGCCGAGAGCACCGCCCATTGGCGGAACACTTCCTTTTGGGTAGCCGTGAGCGCACCGCTGCCACCCGTGTGAAAAACGGCGCCGGAGGGCTTCGCGTAGATGTTGCTCGATTCGGGCGAGGAGAGGTCGACCTCGTCCTTGGCGGATTCCCAGACGCTGGCGATCTGCTGGCAACTGGTCGCACTGGGAGCGAAGCTGAACACCGGCGTGCCGCCGCCGTTGCCGGTATGGCAAGACTTGCAATTGGCTTCGAGCAAGGCCGCGACGCCGGTCGTCGGGGTCTTGAAGGTCGTAAACGAGGAGCAACCGGGCGGCATCTGCAGCGTGAAGGCCGAGGTGCCCTGGACGCCACCGTACGTCGCCGTGATGTTGTTGGTGCCCGCGCCTTTTCCGGTGACGAGACCGGTAGCCGACACCGTGGCTTTGGCCGCAGACTGCGTGCCCCACGTGACGCTGGTGTTCGGCGGAGCAAACGTCGAGTTGTCCGAGAACTTGACCTGGACGGTGACCTGCTGGGTCAGACCTACGGTCAAGGTTTTGGTCGCGGGAGTGAGCAGTACGCTTTGGATGCCGAGGACGGTCAAGACGCCGTCGGCGGTGCAATTCACGGTGCAGCTGGCATCGGTGTAGGTCACGCGGATCGTGACCGCGCCCGCGGCCTTCGCCGTGACGACGCCGGCGGCGGCGGTGACCGTCGCTTTGGCGGCGTCGAGCGACGACCATGCGACGCCCGTGGTAAGGGTCTTCGTCGTGCCGTCGGAGTAGGTCCCTTTCAGCGCAAAAGCGCTCGTTCTGCCGAAGCCGAGGCTCGAAGTCGCGGGGTCGACGGCCAGCGAAGTCAGGGTCACGCCGGCGGCTTGAACCACGACCGGGATAGCCACGGAGAAGCCGCGGACTGCCACGGTCACGGTCGTGTTACCCGTTGTGACACCGGTGATCGTGGCGCCGGAAGCGGTTTTCTCGACGGTCATCTTGGCCGGTGCGGCGCTCGTCCAGGTGAGGTCGGCGTCGGTCGTCGAGGTCGAAGCGTCGTCATAAGTAATCGTCGCGACCAGGTTGAGCGTGGAGCCGACGGTCACGGCCGGATTGGCCGGTGCAAGGGTGATAGCCGTCGGGGTCTTCGGGCAGACGGCGGCCAGGGCTGCGGCTTCCTGCGCGGGCACGCTCTGGAAGCAGGCTCCGGCGGTGCTGATCCAGCTGCGCAGCTTGTCCGCGGTCGGACCGTCGAGTAGCGCGCCGCCGCCGTGGGTGACCTGTCCCAGCGGCTTTTGCAGCAGCGGGCTGGTAAGAAGCGAGGTGTAGTTCAGCTCGGTCTTCGCGTTCACCCAGTTGGCGTGGCGTAAGGCGCAAGTCGAGCCACCTTTCAGCTGCAGCACGGCGAACGCGGGGTTGGCGGAGTTGCCATGGCAAGTGACGCAGGTCGAATCGACGGTTGCCTGAAAGTTGTCCACGAACGACTGGAAACTCGGGCAATCGAGGGCCGAGACGATTAGGGCCAATTCCGCGGTCTTGCCGCCGAACGCCACGGTGACTTGCGTTTGACCGACGGCCTGGGCCGTCACGACGCGGCCGTCGACTTCGGCGATCGCAGCGTTCATGACGGAGATCATCGCGTCGCTCGGATTGTATGCCTTGCTGCCATTGACGTAGAGGACTTCGATTTCGAGAGCTTGGAAGCCGCCGACGGGCAAAGCGAGCGGGCTGGCGGGCGTCATTTTGATTTCCTGAACGTCGGCCGTGCTTACAGGGTTGATCGTGAGGACGCTTTTCGCCGTGAACGCGCCGAGCCGCGCCAAGGCTGCGACTCCTCCGGCGGCGGAAGTGGCAACGAGGCCGTCAGTGCTGATTGACGCGCCGGCCGGAAGGGCGCCGCCCGCGGTCGTGGGCTCGATCGACCACACCACGCCTTGGCCGGCGGGACTCGTCGTGCCGTCGGGATGGGTGACGAGGGCGCGCAGCTGCAGGCTTTCGCCGGCTGTCAGCACGGGATCGACGGGCGAGACTTGCACGCCGGTCGCGGTCGCCTGGAAGCAGGCGCTTTCCCCAGCGGCCCAAGCCGAGAATTTGCCGAAATCGGCGCTGTCGGCAGCGATCAGAGCGCCGCCTCCGTGCGTGACCTTGCCGCTGATCTTGCCGAGAAGGAGGCTGTCGGAAGCTTTGCTGAGGTTCAGCCGCTTCAGCAGCTCGTCATGGTTCAAGGCGATTTCGGCAGCGGTCGGGGCAGGGCCGGCAAACGTCATGACATTTGCGGCGACGCCGCCTTGACCGTGGCAGGAGATACAAGACGACTGCACGATCGGGTCGATGTTTTGGTCGTATAGCTTGGCGGCTTCGCAGGTCGAAGCGCTGTCGAGAGTGATGACGGTAATGATGGCCGTGCTTTCGAAAGCACCCATCTTGGCAATGGCTGAAATTTTGCCGAGCTTCGATCCGGCGGTAAGCATGGCGTCGGGCGTCATCGATGCGGCGTCGATCGTCGCCTGTTTGCCGTCGCTTTCGAGCCTCCACTCGACGCCTTTAGTTAGCTCCTGCATGGAGCCTGCCGCAGTTTTGCCTTCGACTTTGAGACGAATGCGCGTACCGGCTTTGATGGTCGCTTCGGCCGGCGAGACCACGATCGCAGTCATCACTTCGCCGTTCAAACATTTCGCTTCGGCGTCGGCCCAGCCTTGAAGGCCCTTGAAGAACGCGTCGGAGGCAGTCAGCACCGCGCCGCCGCCATGGGCGTCTTCGCCGAGTACTTTGCGGAGAATCTTGCTGGCAGCAACGTTCTTGGCGTCGAGGCGGGTTTTAGCGCCTTGCCAGTTCTGGTCGGGTGCGCCAGGGTTCATCGCAAAGGCGCCGTTGGCAGCCTTAGAGCCGTTGTCGGAGTGACAGGAGACGCACTTTTCCTCGATCACGGGCTCGGCGAGCTTGGTGAACACGACCAGCGCCGTACACGCAGCCGCGGCTTGCACGCTGACGGTAGCCGTCGCCGTCGTTTCACCTAGGGTCGCGGTGACTTGGGCTTCGCCGATTTTCTTGGCGACGAACGTACCGTCGCCTTTGGCTTCGAGCACGTCGGATGCCGAGGATTCCCAAGCCACGGCGGCAGGGTCGGTCGATGCCTTGCCGGAAACGTCCAGCATTTCCGTGTGGAAGCGGAACTCGTCGCCCGGGGTCAAACCCAACGCATTCGGGACGAGATCGAGCTTGCTGGTGGCGACGACTTCGCCGGCCGTTCGGCTCGATTCACGCTTCGGTTCAGCCATGCCCCCGACGACGTCTTTTGCAACGCCGCAAGACCACGACAGGAACGCCAGAAACGCCACTAAAAAGATGCGAAGATGAGTCATGAAATTGCTATCGGCCGGAGGAGGTCCAAACGTTACAAATTTTGATGTAGATCAGGGTGGTTAGAATCCTTTAGTGGTTTTAAATCCTTACCTACGCGACAAGGCGGGGCAACCCGGGAATTGGGCGACCCGCCGAATCGTGCGAGGAGAGGTTTTCCGTAACGTCCCGATTATTCGAGAGGTTGGTCCGAAGGCGCGGGAGCCGGTTGCTGAACGGGCGTTTCGACCTGCGCCGGAGCCTGCGTCGGCGGCGTCTGCTCGACCGGCGAGGTCTGCTGCGTCTGCGGCTGCGTGTCCTGGCCGTTCAGCATGTTCAAGGTGTCGAGACCCTGGCCGTAAGCACCAGCTACTTGGCGGCGCTCAATCGCTTGGTCCAGGGATTCCGAAGCTTGTTGGCTAAGAGTGTTCGCGTAGCTGGCGCGCGAGAGCGCTTCCGTGCCTCGGGTCAAAGTACCGACGTATGTTTCCATGCCTTTGCCGGCCGCGGCGCGGCCTGGAGTGCCGTCCGGAATGCCCTGTTTGACGATCGATCCTGCGGCGCCCGAGACGGCGGTACCGGCGATGCCGGCGTTTGAAACCGCCGAGTCGAACTCGTAGTCGGGGTTGGTCGACGAGTAGTCGCCCGCGTTGATGCGGTTCTTGGCGTCGACCCCCGTGTCGATCGCGACACCGGTGGCGTCTTGAGCGTAGCCTTTCGGAACGAGGCCTTTGGCCTTTTCTTTCGCGACGTCGACCAGCATCGCTTCCGAGTCGCTGGCGACGCGCTTCATGGAATCGGGTGCGCCTCGGTCGAGGGTCCGCGCGGCTTCGCCGACTAGGGCTTTGTCGATGCCGAGGTCGGTCGAGCCCGTGCCGTTGCCGGTAACTTTGCCGATTTGGTCTTTGGCTTCCGCGGTTACCGCGGCGAC